>JANNRU010000263.1:0-17340 GCA_031401755.1 Acidobacteriota bacterium
CTAGCGCAGGGAGGCCGGGCGCACCCCGCCGACCCGCAGTCGCCCGCTTCAGGTCCGTGTCAGGACACCGATGCGCCCCAGCGCGTCGACCTCGATGCGAGCCTCGAGTCTGTCGACCCTAAGTGTCAGGCCAAGACGAGGCCCGACCGGGGATCCGCGACGGTCGAACTCCAGTCTCCAGCCATCGTTCGCCGGGCTGCCGAAGGTCGGCGATGCGCGGATCGCCGGCGCTAGGTGCAGCCGGTGCAGGACGTCGGCGACCCCGCTCCTGCGTACGATCAGTGAGTTGCCGTGGTGATCGAGTTCGACCCGCGCGGGACTGCGCCCACGCAGCGCTTCGAGCCGCGCCAGACCGATCGCCGTTTGGACGTCCTCAACGGCCACGTCGAGTGAATCGACCGGTGCCGGCAAGCCTGCCACCGTGGTGAGGATCGCGAGCGCGGCCACCGAGACGACGACGACGAGCTCTTGGAGTCGGCTCAGATTCGATTCGCGTCCGGTCATCACGCAGCACCTCGCCGCGAATCTAGGGCCGCGCCGAGGACCGGACAACCGGAGGGTCAGTCGGCGAGGATCAGCTTGGCGATCGTGTTCAGTTGCATGAACGACGTGCCTTCGTAGATCTTGCCGATCTTGGCATCCCGATAGAGTTTCTCGACCGGGTACTCGGTCGTGTAACCGTTGCCCCCAAAGAGCTCGAGCGCGGTAGAAGTGATCGACTCCGCCGCCTCGCTCGAGTAGAGCTTGGCCATCGCCGCCTCGCGGACGAACGGCCGCCCCGCGTCGCGCAGCCGCGCCGCGTTGTAGACGAGCAGTCGCGCCGCCTCCAAACGCGTCGCTGAGTGGGCCAGCGCGTGCTGCACCGCCTGGAACTCGGAAACCTTGCGTCCGAATTGCTCGCGCTCCTTCACGTAGCTCGCTGCGGCATCGAGGGCCGCCTGCGCCACCCCGATCATCTGAGCCCCGATGCCGATCCGGCCCTCGTTGAGGATCTCGATCGCGATCTTGTAGCCCTTGCCCGGCTCGCCGAGGACCCGGTCCACGGGAACCTCACAGGCGTCCAAGCGCAGCTCGCACGTGCTCGACGCCCGAATTCCGAGTTTGCTCTCGCGCTTGCCAACCGAAAATCCGGGGGAGTCCCGGTCGACGAGAAACGCCGTGATCCCGCGATAACCCCGGGACGGGTCGATGTTCGCGAAAATCAGGAACACGCCGGCTTCGCCGGCGTTCGTGATCCACAGCTTCCGCCCGTCGAGGACCCAGCGATCGCCGCGGAGCTGGGCGCGGGCCGCGAGCGCAAACGCGTCGGAACCCGAACCGGCTTCGGACAATGCGTAGGCCGCCACCGTGTCGGAGCTGACACGACCCAGGATCTCGCGTTTCTGAGCTTCGGTGCCCCAGCGTTGGACGCCGTTGTTGAACAGCGTGTTCTGAACATCGACGAGCACGCCGACGGCGGCGTCCGCGCGGGAGATCTCCTCGACGGCGAGAATCGACTGGAAGAAGGTGCCACCGGATCCGCCGTAGGCCTCTGGCACATCGACCGCCATCACGCCGAGTTCGAACAAACCGCGAACGAGGTCGGGGTCATATTCCTCGGACGCTTCCATGGCGCGGGCTCGCGGCGCGACCTCGGCATCGGCGAATTCGCGGATCGCTTCCTGGAACAGCACCTCCTCCTCGGAGAGCATGGTCAGCGCGGGCCGGCGGTCGGTCTCGGTCGGCATGTTGGAGTCTCCTGTCCGGATGAGAAAACGTGGCCTCGCGTTCCCGAGCGCGCTCATTATGCCGCGTCGTTCCCGGGTGACCAAGGGTCCGGAAAAATCAGTTGGGGCCCGTCGCACGGAGGACCAGCGTCGTCTGGGCGCCTTCGCTCACCTCTGCGAGGGCGGGAGCGATCGTCTGGCCCGGCGCGGAGGCTTCCACGCGGTAGGTGCCCGGCGCGAGCCCGTCGATTCGAGCGAATCCCTCGGCATCGGTCGGCGGAGGCGGGCGCAACAGGTCGAGCCAGTGCTGGACCGGCCACGGCGGGGTTGCCCGCAGCATCAGTCGCGCGCCCTGAAGCGGGATCCCGTCGGCGTCGACGACCTGCGCGGCGAGTCGTCCGCCCGCGGTCGCCACAAGAAGAATCGGGGCCGAGTCGGGATCGCCGCTGGCGACGACGTTCGATGCGCGCAGCGGTGCGTAGCCGCTCGCGATGACCACGAGGTCGATCGGGGTTTCCGGTGGGGCGACCACGCGGAAGGCCCCGTTGATGTCGGTCAGACCGGGGTTGCCACCCAACGGAACGTCGGAGTCGTTGGGCACCGCGAGCACGGTGGCTCCGGCGATGCCGCGCGCCGCAACGTCTACCACGCGACCGCGGACCAACTCGCCGCGCCCGAGGCGGAAGTCGATTCCGTCGGTGACCGCGTCCGGTCCGACGACGACCCCGCGACGAACTCCGGGTTCCAGCGCCGGCACGGAAACCGACATGTCGTAGCTCCCTGCTTCCAGGCCTTCGACGCGGTAGCGGCCGGAGCCGTCCGTCGTCGCCGCGCCTCGCGGCCCGGCGAGCCTGTCCGGCGAGCCTCCGTTCGCTTGCGCCAGCACCGAGGCGCCGGCCAGCGGTCGACCCTCCTCGTCGTGGACGGTGCCGGCGACGCCGCCTCCTCGCAATACGATGTCGGTTGTCGGCGACGGTCCCGACGGGACGACGATCTCGACCACGGCGCCGCCCCCGATCGGGCCCTGGGCCTCGCTGCCGACGAAGACCCTGTAGGCGCCGCTCTGGTCCAAGTCGATCTCGTAGTGTCCGGCGGCGTCGGCGCGCGCCGAGCGAAAGCCGTCCAAGGCTTCCATCGCGGAACCTACCGGAACGAAAATCAAGCTCGCCCCCGAAAGCGGACCCGTGCCGCGCAGGACTCGTCCGGACAGACGAACGCGCGCGCTCTCGTCGAAATCGACCACGACCGTCTCGCCATCGGCGATCGCCGCCGGATGCATCTCGAGATCGAGCGGGTCCCGCGAGGCGCGGTCCATGCGGATCACTCGATAACCGCCGGGAGTTAGACGAGCGATCTCGTATCGTCCTTCGACGTCGGTCGTCGAGGCTCGGATCTCGTCCGCGCCGAACAAGTCGTCGGCTGGGGACGCGCCGATTCGTGCTCCGACCACCGGCCGACGCTCGCGGTCGCGCACCGTGCCCACCACACGTCCCCCGACAGCCAACCGCAACACGACCTCGTCCGCCATCCGATTCGGTTCGAGTTCGACATCGGCAAACACCGGCGCGAAATCGACCTGCTCCGCGCGAAGGCGAAGGCGCCCGGCCACGAGCCCGGGGATCACGAATCCGCCATCCGCGTCGGTCGCGGTCGCACGATCCGGCGCGCCAAGGACTCGATGAAGGCCGCTGTCGACCACCTCCACCCGTGCGCCGGGGACCGCGGCTCCCGATGGATCGACAACGCGTCCGCTTAACTCGATGCCCGGACCGACAACGATTCGTCCCGCCTCGACCGTGGCACCCTCCGCGACGGCGAGCCCGGTGCGGCGGGCGTCCGGCTTGGCCTCGACACTGGCCAGGATTGTATAGGTGCCGGGAGGAACGTCTTCGTAAACGAACAGACCGTCCGGATCCTCGAATGCGCGCGAGGCGAGTCGGTCTGGGCGCATCACCGAGCGCCAGAGGTCGTCGTCGGCCTCGATCACGGGACGAATTCGGAATCGACTGACCGGATCGCCGTTCTCGTCCACGACGCGTCCGCGAATCCTGCCCCAAGAGTGCAAGACCAGCTCGACGGGACGGGCGTCGGCGACCCGTAGTTCGACAGGCTCGGTCGATGCGTGACCTTCGGCCTCGACATGCACGGTGACGACCGCGTCGGCGGCGAGGCCGCTGAGTTCGAAGCTGCCGTCGCGCCGGCTCGTCGAGCGGACGCGACGCGGGAAGCGGCCGTCGAGCGTCGTGCCCTCGATCCGCGCGCCCTCGATCGGCGTTCCGGCCGACTCGACGACCCGTCCGCGGATCGCCTCGCCCGGATCGACCGTCAGATCGCCGAGGTCGGTGATCTGGTCGGTTCGCAATTCGACCCCTGTCCGCTGGATCGGCAGGAATCCCTGTGGTTCGAGCCTCAGAGCGAAGGTGCCGGCATCCAACCCGTCGATCGAATACGCCGCGTCACCGCAAGACGTGACCGAACCCGCGTCGATCCAGCGCGGGGCTTCGTCCCCCCGAACGAGCGAGCCGCTCACCGTCGCGTCCGCCGGACGGCCGCTCGCGTCCAACAATCGAAGGGTCAACCGCGCCGGGATGCGCAACTCGATCGTGAGCCCTTCGATCATCTCTCCGGCGGCGACGGTCAACGGGCCGATCTTGGCGGACGCGGACTGGCCACGGGCGGCGGAGATTTCGAATCGGACTGCGGCGGGAAGGCCGGCGACGACGAAGCTACCGTCTTCGGCGCTCCAGGTCGGGCGATCTCTCGGGCCCGCAGCGGGTGCGACGGTCGCGTCGGCGGGCTGCAGACGGATCCTCACGTCTCCGAGGGGGCGCCCCTTCGAATCGACGACGCGACCGCGAATTGCGCCCCCGGGTGAAAGAGCCAAGCGCAAGGGTTCGGTGGGGGCCGCGGCGGACGAAAGGTCGAGTGAAACGGCCGGGGACCAGGCACGGCCGGTGGCCACGGCTTCGACGGTCAGGGCTCCTGCCGGGAGGTTCTCCAGGCGGAAAAGACCGAGTTCGCCGCTCAAGGCCTGCGCGCAAGAGGCATCGCCGAACACTACCGCCGCCTGATCGCAGCCCAAGACACGGGCGCCGGGGACCGGCGCGCCGTTCAAGGCGTCGACGACCCGACCGGTCAGTGTCTGGCCCGCGGACATCCCGACCTCTAGGGAGGCGCCGGCGGTGATGTCATGTTTCGTGAACGGCGCAAGGCCCGGAGCTTCGATATGGACGAGGAACGCGGTTCCTTCGGGGCTTGTCGCGCTGAAGCGACCCGCCTCGTCGGTAGATACGACGACGGGCGACGAAGTCGCCCGAGAGCTTCGGGTGAAACGAGTCGCTATCACGCGCACGGTCGCTTGCGGCAGCGGCATCCCGGTCGGCGCGAGAACTCGACCGGTGATCGTCGTCCGTGCCACCGGGGGGGTCGCTGGCGTCGAAGCTAACGACAACACCGAGGCGACGACCAACGCTGGGAGAACAGCCGGCATGCTACCCTTGCAGTCTATCAGAGTCGGTGGCTCTCCCACCGATTCTCAAGGAGTCGTCAATGGCTACCATCACGCTCAAGGGTAATCGTTGCAACACTGCCGGCGATCTTCCCGCGGTGGGCGCGGCCGCACCGGAGTTCAACCTGGTCGACGGCGAACTCAAGGACGTCACCCTGGCGAGCTACCAGGGACTGCGCAAAGTGTTGAGCTTCGTGCCGAGCCTCGACACTCCCGTTTGCGCAACCTCCGCGCGGAAGTTCAACGAGAAGGCGGCCAGCAAGAAAAACGCAGTCGTGCTCGTCATTTCAGCCGACCTGCCCTTCGCGCAGAAACGCTTCTGCACGACCGAGAAGATCACCGGTGTCACCGCGCTGTCCATGATGCGTACGCGAAACGCCGCACGAGACTACGGCACTCTGATCCTCGACGGGCCGCTGGCAGGCCTTTCCGCGAGAGCGGTCGTCGTGCTCGACGAGCAAGATCGTGTTCTGCACCGGGAACTCGTCCCCGAGATCGGTCAGGAACCGGATTACGACGCAGCCTTGGCCGCTTTGGAGCGCTGAGACGAGTCATGGGGGGGCCTGGCGTGGCAGCGGCCCCCGCTTTCGGCGGTCGGCTCGCGATCGAGGCCGAGGGTCTCGAGAAGACCTTCACCAAGAAGCGATCGATCCGTGAGATCGTCAAGCGCCCGTTCGGTCCGGCGGAACCCATTCATGCGCTGCGTGGGGTCGACCTCTCGATGCGCGAGGGCGAGATCTTCGCGCTTCTCGGGCCGAACGGTGCCGGCAAGACCACGCTGCTCAAAATCCTCTCCTGCCTGGTCCTGCCCGATCGAGGCCACGCGCGTATCGCGGGCATCGATACGCTGGAGGAGAACCGGGTCAAGCCGCTGCTGGGGCTGGTGCATTCCGACGAGCGCTCGTTCTACTGGCGCCTATCGGCGCGAGACAACCTGCGCTTCTTCGCGCGACTCTACGACGTGCCCTCGCGCCGGATCGAAACGCGAATCGAAGAGTTGCTGCGCCGCGTGGACATGCTCGATGCGGCGGATCGTCCTTTTGCCGACTACTCGTCTGGAATGAAGCAGCGTATCGCGATCGCGCGGGCACTTCTGCACGATCCGCCAATCCTGTTGATGGACGAGCCGACGAAAAGCCTCGATCCGGCCTCGTCGCTCGCACTGCGGAGCTTTATCCTCGACGAATTGTCGCGCCGGGACGGCAAGACGATTCTGCTCGCCACGCACAACCTCCGTGAAGCGGAAGCACTTGCCGATCAGTTGGCGATCCTCGTCGCCGGCCGGGTGCGCCAGAGGGGTACCGTGGCCGAAGTGCGCCGGCACGGGATCGACCGCCCGCGCTACCGGATCGAGCTGAACGCTTCGGCCGACCCGCTCGTCGGCCCGTTTCGCGTGGAGTCCGACCAGGCCGCGGACGGTCGGAGGATCGCGGTAGTGCTACTCGACGAGGGCGCGAGTTGGGAGGCGATGGTGCGGGCGCTACTCGATGCCCGGCTCACCGTTCAGTCCTGCGATTCGATGGAACTCGACCTCGAGGAGGCCTTCTCCCGCATCGTGGCCGCAGAGCGGGTTGGGCCGTGACCCGGATCCTGATCAAGCTCGGAGCCTTCATCAAGCGGGACTTTCTGTCCGAAGTCTCCTATCGCCTGGCCTTCGTGATGCAGGTCGGCGGCATGTTGTTGTCGTTGCTGGCCTTCTTCTTCATGACCAAAATGATGGACCCGAATGCCGAGGGCCTGAACGGGATCCCGCCGTTCGATTGGCTGTTGATCGGTTTGGCGTTCCAATTCTATTTCTCAACGGCGCTCTATTCGTTTTCGGCGAAGATTCGCAGCGAACAGGTCTTGGGGACGCTCGAGGCGATGTTGGTCTCGCCGACCCCGACGTCGATCGTGATTTTCTCCTCCGCGGCTTGGGACTTTACCTGGGGCGCTTTCCGTGTGGTGCTGTACCTGCTCTTCGCTACCCTGGTTTTCGGCGTCAAGCTCCAGTTGAACAGTCCGGCCGTGCTGATCCTCGGCGTGACCCTGACGTTGCTCTCATCGGCGGGTCTCGGAATCTTGTCGGCCTCGTTCATCCTCTACTTCAAGCGCGGCGACCCGATCAACTTTCTGCTCAGCAGCGCCACGACCTTTTTCGGGACGGTGTTCTTCCCGGTGGAGCAGCTGCCGGAATGGTTGCGGCCCGTCTCGAACTGGTTGCCGATCACCTGGTCGCTGAGGATCGTTCGCGGCGCATTGTTGCAGGGTCAAACTCTCACCGAGTTGCGGGGGGAGTTGGCCGCGCTGGCGATCCTGACCGTCGTCTTGTTGCCCTTCGGCTTGATCGCGTCGCGCTTCGCCATCCGTCGCGCCAAACGCGAGGGCTCGCTGATCCAGTACTGAGCCGCAAATGACGAAGGTCCGATCATGGACGGGCGCGGCCTGGTGGGTTGCCGCCGCAGTCGCCGTCTGGTCTCGCGGCTACATGATCTCGGGCGGCAACGACCTGTGGTGGCATCTCGCCACGGGTCGCCGAATCGCCAGCGAGGCGGCCCTTCCGGCCGGGGATCCCTGGTCGTTCACGGCGGACGGCAAGCCATGGATCCTGGATGCCTGGCTGAGCGACCTGATCCTGTGGGGTTGGAGCGCTCTGTTCGGGATACACGGGCTGGTCTACTGGAAGTGGGGGATCCAGATCGCGACGTTCCTGGTCCTGATGCGCCTCGCGCGGCGTATCGGCGGATCGGCGGCGTTGGCGTTCGCTTCGGTCGTGTTCGCCGCCGCGACGGCGCACCCGTTTCTCGACATGCGCCCGCAGATGCACTCTCTGCTCGGCCTGGCCGTTCTCCTGGATTTGGCGATCGGCAGGGATCGATTGCCGTGGGCGCTCGTGCCACTGTTCGTGCTCTGGTCGAATCTCCACTCGGGCTTTGCGATCGGGGTGGTGCTCCTGCCGTTACTGGCGCTGCCGCAGATCGTCCAGGGGGAGCACCGCGCACGTTCGGTCGGGATTGTACTGATGAGCCTCTGCGCGTGCCTGATCAACCCGAACGGCTATCGGGCCCTGGCCCAGCCGCTGAGCTACGCCAGCGACGCGGACTCGCCCTTCAGGACCCTCTCCGAGTGGGAATCGCCGTTCGGTCCGCGAGCGATCGACGCACCACTCTTCCCGGTCGCGCTGGCGCTCTGCGCCGGCGCCGCGCTGTGGACCGCACGAGGCAGCCGACGCGAGCCGCGACCTTGGGCCGAGTGGATTGCGGCATTCGTCACGGCCTCGATGGCGCTGACCAGTCAGAAGTTCATTTCCTACTTCGCTCTCGCCTCGGTTCCGCTCGTTGTTCGCGGCGTCGCGCCTGCGATCCGCGCCCGGCTGGCTTGGCTCGATTCGCTTCCGTCCGCCCTGGTCGCGTTGGCGCTCGGGATCGGCTTGCTCGTTCCCTGGCCTCAGCGACCGTACGCGTTCCATTACCTGACCTCGGAATACAGCCTGCCCATTGAGACTCTGAATTTCATCGACAAGAACCGGATTTCCGGAAAGGTCTTCGCCTACTATCAGTGGGGCGGCTACCTCGACTATCGGACGGATGGCCGGCTGCAGGTCTATATCGACGGCCGAGCCAGCGCGTTGTTCGACGCACAAACGTTCGCCGACTACACCCGCGTCGCGCGAATGCAGCCGGGGTGGCTCGATCTGGTCAACCGTTCCGACGCGGAGTTCGTGCTCTGGCCGTTGAGCGGTTCGGAGCACCTCGTCGCGCTGGTCGGTTCGGGCGTCTGGCGCCCACTCTATTCCGACTCGATCTCGTCATTTCTTGCCCGGGCAGAAACGGAATGGCGCGATCCTCTCTTACCTACCGACGAGTCGGCCCATCAACAGCTTGCGCTGGGCTGGTATGCAGGTCAAAACCAGCAGCACGAACAGGCACGTCGCCACTTCGAGCGGGCGCTGGTGCTCGAGCCGTGGGAGGCACGCGCCTGCGACCTCTTGACCCGGTCCGAGGTGATGCTGGGCCAGGCCGACGCTGCTCGTGCGAGCCTGCGGCGGTGTCGGCGCCTTTTCCCTGCAGCCTGGTGGGAGCAGGGCGTTCGTCACGCCCTGGCGGAACGGGGACGGGGCCCAGGTTGAGCGGTTGCCCCAAGGTTCCCGGACGATCTCACCCCGAATCGCTAAATACAATTTTTTCCCCCCGACGGTTCGGAATCCTGTAAATTGGCTCCCTTGGAAGCCGAATCGTCGCCAACTTCCATGGCTCCCCAACGACCCGACCCGGTCGTGATCGGGAGAGACGGATCCGAACGAGAAGGACGAGCATCGTGATCCGAATCCGTCGAATGAACCCTGGAAACCGGACCCCAGCCGGAATCCTCGGCGGCATAGTCCTCCTGTTGGCGACGGCGCTGTCCAGCGCGCGAGCGGCGCCTCGCTATCTACCAGGTTTCGAGGAGCGCGTTCTCTTCACGCAGACTTCCGGGATGGTCGCGCCGGTCGCACTGCGTTTCGCTTCCGACGGTCGGATCTTCGTCGCCGAAAAAGCGGGGCGTCTACGGGTCTTCGACAGCCCGCAGGATGCCGCGGGAACGGTAGTGGTCGACCTGTCGACGCCGATCCACTCCTACTGGGACCGCGGCCTGCTCGGGGTCGCGCTCGACCCCGGATTCCCACAGCAGCCCTACGTCTACGTTTTCTACACCTACAACCACGACCCGTTGGATACGGTCACCAGCATCCCGCGCTGGCCGGACACATGTCCGTCCCCGCCGGGAGGAACCGGCGACGGTTGTGTCGTCAATGCCCGACTGTCGCGCTTCGAGGTTTCGTCTCAAAATCAACTTGTCGGCGGCGAACAGGTCCTCCTCGAAAACCGCTGGTGCCAGCAGTATCCGAGCCACTCGGTCGGTTCGGTCGTCTTTCGAGCCGACGGCGCGCTGTGTGTGAGCGCCGGTGACGGCGGCGCGCTGACCTTCGCCGACTACGGGCAAGGCGGTGGCAGCCCGGGGAGCCCGGTCCCCAGCAATCCTTGTGACGACGCCCCGGCAGGTCGCGGCGGGGTTCAGACCCCGCCGACCGCGGAAGGCGGATCGCTACGCTCCCAGGACCTTCGGACCGCCGGCGACCCTCTCAGTTACGACGGCACGGTGGTCTGCGTCGACCCCGCAAGCGGCCAGCCGTGGCCGACGAATCCGCTCATCGGCGGCGACACCGCGGACGACGCGGTGGTGGCCTACGGCCTCAGAAACCCGTTCCGCATGACGGTTCGACCCGGCACGAACGAATTGTGGGTCGGAGATGTCGGTGAGCTCGGTTGGGAAGAGATCGACCGCGTCGACTCGCAGAGCGGGCGAGCGCAGAACTTCGGATGGCCCTGCTATGAGGGACCGAATCGGCATTCGCCTTTCGATGCGTTGGACCTCGACATTTGTGAAGATCTCTACCTCGACGCGATCGATCCGGCCGAAACCCCATTTTTCAGCTATCCGCGCATCGGGCATATCGACCCGGCCTCGAGCTTTCGCTGTTCACGTTTCCAAGGGGCGGCGATCTCGGGCTTGGCGTTCTACGAAAACGGAACCTATCCCGATCAGTTCGACGGCGCCCTGTTCTTCGTCGATTACTCTCGGCTTTGTGCCTGGGTCGCGTTTCCAGGAACGGACGGTCTGCCCGATCCCACGACAATCGTCACATTCGGCGACGAAATGAAGTGGCCGGCGGACCTTCAGGTCTATCCGGCGACGGGCGAGCTGTGTTACGCGGCGGTCGCCCATCACGAGATTCGTTGCGTGGGCTACGTCGAACCGAACGACGCGCCGGTCGCCGTGGTCTCGGCGGCCCCGACTTTTGGAGCGGTACCGCTCGTCGTGCAGTTCGACGCCGCGGGATCGTCAGATCCCGATCCGTTCCAGCTTCTGACCTTCGCTTGGGACATGGACGGTGACGGCGAGTTCGACGATGCCTCAGGCCCGACCCCCGAGTTCACGTTCAGCACGCCTGGAGTCCGGCTGGTCACGCTTCGCGTCACCGACGATTCCGACCTGAGCGACACGGCGTCGATCACGATCGTCGCCGGGAATCGTCGGCCAGCGGCGACGATCCAGACACCCGCGCCGAGTCTGACCTGGTCGGTCGGTCAATCGATTCCGTTTTCCGGTAGCGCCAGCGATCCTGAAGATGGTGTATTGCCTGCTTCTGCATTTCACTGGCAAGTGGTCGTGCACCACTGTCCCGGCGATTGTCACACACACGTGATGGCCACGTTCGATGGCGTCGACACCGGCGAGTTCCAGGCGCCCGACCACGAGTACTACACCTATCTCGAGCTGATTCTCACCGTGAGCGATGGCGGGATTCCCGGCGACGGCGGCGGGGTGTTCCAGGGCGAGGCGCGGGTCACTCTCGAACCGAACACGGTCGAACTGAGCTTCGACAGCGTTCCGACGGGCCTGGTGCTCGTCGTGGGGGGAGAGTCCTCGACGACACCGTTCACGCGCACGGTGATCGTCGGTTCGGAGAACACAATCACGGCCCCTCAACTCCAGGGAAGTCTGGCCTGGAGCACCTGGTCGGACGGCGGGACGCGCAGCCACGAGATCATCGCCCCGGGTGCTGCGACGACCTACACCGCGACCTACGAATCGGTCGATACGACGTCGGATTGGGTGGTGATCGGTCCGGGTTCGTCGATGGCCTGGATCGCCAATGCGGTCGATCCCGGTCTGGGAATCGCTTGGACCCTCCCGGGATTCGACGATTCCGGCTGGTCTGACGGTTTTTACGGCGTGGGCTACGACCAACTCGGTCAAGCGGCGTCGTTACTTCAAACGGTCGTTCCAGAAGGCGCGGCGTCCGTCTATACACGGACAACGATTTTCATCCCCGACGTCGATGCGATCCAAACCGTCGCGCTGGGCGCCGATTGGGATGACGGCTACGCGGTGTGGGTCAACGGCACCGAGGTCTATCGCTCGCCCGAGATGCCCGCCGGTCCGATCGATTGGAGTTCGTTCGCGACACTGCATGAGTCGAGCAACGCTTCGACCCCCGTGTTCGACCCCGAGCGCGATCTGTCGACCGCGGTCCGCCCGCTGCTCCATGATGGTGAGAACGTCGTCGCCATTGGTGTTTGGAACGCGGGGCCGGGAACGAGTAGCGACCTCGTGCTCGTTCCACAGATCACGCTGAATCGCGATCTGGGGCTGATTCGCGGACCCTACTTGCAACAGGGGGCCCCGACCGGAATCGTCGTCCGCTGGCGCACGAGTACCGTGACCGCGTCCCGGGTCGCGTGGGGGCCGGGGCCCGATTCGTTGACCGAGTCGGTGCTGATCGCTGAGACGGTCAACGACCATGTTGTGACTCTGTCCGGGCTCACGCCGGGAACGAGGTACTACTACTCGGTCGGCTCCGACACAACGACACTCGCCGGTGGTGACACGGGGCATTATTTCATCACGCCGCCGGCGATCGGGTCGTGGGCGGCCACGCGCATCTGGGCCATCGGCGATTCCGGCAGACGCAACGCATCGCTCGAGAGCGTCCGCGACGCATACGCTGCGTTCAACGCCGGAGGACCGACCGATCTCTGGCTGCTGCTGGGCGACAACGCCTACGAGTCCGGGACGGATCACGACTACCAGGTCGCGCTGTTCGAGGCGTTTCCAGGGCTCCTGTCGCGATCGGTGATCTGGCCCACATTGGGAAACCACGACGCCTTCACCGCGGACTCGGCGACCGGAACGGGTCCGTACTACGACATCTTTACGTTGCCTACCGGGGCCGAGGCGGGTGGGGTCGCCTCCGGCAGCGAGGCCTACTACTCGTTCGACCACGCCAACGTGCATTTCGTGGTTCTCGACTCGTCGGATTCGGACCGGCTTCCGGGTTCGCCGATGCTGACCTGGCTCGCCGCGGATCTGGCCGCGACCGAACAGGATTGGATCGTCGCCGTCTGGCACCACCCGGCCTACAGCCACGGGAGCCATGACTCGGACGTCGAGCCGATCCAGATCGAACTGCGTGAGAACGTCGTGCCGATCCTCGAGGCCCACGGCGTCGATCTGGTCTTGAACGGCCACAGCCACAGTTACGAGCGCAGCTTCCTGATCGACGGCCACTACGGGGACTCGAGCGAGTTCGGCCCGACCCATATCGTCGACGGCGGCGACGGTCGAGCCGACGGCGACGGCGCCTATCGCAAATCGACGCTCGGCCAGACGCCGAACGCCGGCACGGTCTACGTGGTCGCGGGGACGGCGAGTCAACTCGAGCCGGGTGCTCTCGACCATCCCGCGATGTACCTGTCCATGTCCGAGCTCGGCTCGCTCGTGCTCGACGTCTCGGGTAACCGACTGGACCTGACGTTTCTCGGGGACCAGGGGCAGGTCCACGATCACTGGACGTTACGCAAGGGTCCGCAGTGCGCCGTCGATCCAGCTGACGACATCGACGGCGATACGCTGTGCGCCGAGATCGACAACTGCCCGACGGTCTTGAATCTCAACCAGAGCGACACAGATCTGGACGGGATCGGGGATGCATGCGACCCCGACGACGACGACGATTCGGTGAACGACGGCCAAGACTGTGCGCCGCTGGCGCCGGGGTTGTCGACCTTGCCGGGGCCCGTCGGTCCGACACTCCGGGCATCGCGAAACCCAGGTGTGATCTTCTCCTGGCAGCGAGGCCTCCAGGGACATGTCTCGAACGTTTACCGGACGTCGAAGATTCCCGGACAATTTCCACCGCAACCGTTCGATTGTTTCGCTGCCGGAATCATCTCCGAGGAGTGGATCCCCGACGGCGATCCACCGACCGGAACCGTCTACTTCTATTCCATCAGCGCGGCGAACGGCTGCGGCGAAAGCGATCTGGGCGCCGGTAGCTCGGGTCCACGACCGATCGGCGTGCACTGCCCCGCCGCGAACGGCGATGCAGATGGCGACGGCGTTGCGGACGTCCTCGACAGCTGTCCGGACGTCGCCGATGCAAGCTTGACCGACAGCGACCACGATTTTGTCGGAGACGGCTGTGACCTCTGTCCGGGCGCGGTCGATCCGTATCAAGAGAATGTTGACGGAGATCAGGCCGGCGATGCCTGCGACGCCGACGATGACAACGACGGCGCGCTCGATGGCGAGGATGTCGCAATAGGAGATCCGGACCATTGCAGCGACACCGACGGGGATGGTTGCGACGACTGTGCCGTGGGCACGGACGACTTGGGGCCGCTGTCGGATCAGTTCCCGCTGAACGACGGCACGGATACTGACGGCGACGGCGCCTGCAACGCCGGAGACGGTTGCCCGTTGGATCCGTCATCGATCGAGCCCGGGATTTGCGGCTGCGGCATCGCCGAGACGGACACTGACGCGGACTCGACTCCCGACTGCACCGACGCCGATGACGACAACGACGGATGGGTCGATGTCTCCGATCCCTCCCCGCTGAACCCCGATCTGTGCGGGGACAGCGACGGTGACGCGTGCGACGACTGTGCGGTCGGGACGGACGACTTCGGACCGCTGTCGGATCGACAGCCAGCGAGCGACGGAGCGGACGCGGACAACGACGGCTCGTGCAATACCGGCGATTCCGACGACGATAACGATGGGCTCGCCGATGCCTCCGATCCTGCCCCGCTGAACCCCGATCTGTGCGGGGACAGCGACGGTGACGCGTGCGACGACTGTGCGGTCGGGACGGACGACTTCGGGCCGCTGTCCGACCGCGTGCCGGCGAACGACGGTACGGACACCGACTTGGACGGATCGTGCAACACCAGCGATCCGGACGACGACAACGACGGAATCACCGACATCACGCTTCAAGGTCTCTATCCCGACGCACTGCTGGTCCAGCAGAATTTGATCGGCACCGCGACGAACATCGACGAGGATCCCGACGCGCCGGATGGCGCCTGGCTGGTGGCCACCGGCGACAACGTCGACGTGCTGGCCCGCGTTTCGTTCGCGTCGCCCGACTTGGCACCGGTCGCCGGCGCGGATCGCCAGGAATTCCGTGCGTTGGTCCGACGCTTCAGTGGCAGTCATTCTGGAAACCCGACGGCTCGCATCGAGTTGTGGGAGGGAGGCGTCCTGCGACGAGCCGGCCCGACCGTGAGCGTCACCGGCTCGGGTCAGGTGCTCTTTTTCCGCTGGAACGCGACGGAGTTGGGTACGACGAGTGGCGCCGAGGTCGAGTGCGTGGTGGTCGGCACGGCCTCGGGCGGACCGGCCAGCCAGCGCAACAGCGTCGACATCGGTGCCGTCGAATGGAATTTCGATTTTTCGGATGCGGCACCGCTGAACCCCGACATTTGCGGGGATCGGGATGCGGACAGTTGCGACGATTGTGCGGTGGGCACCGACAACTTCGGGCCACTCTCCGACTGGTTGCCGGCGAATGACGGGGCGGATTTGGATGCCGACGGGTCCTGCGACGTCGGGGACGGTTGCCCCAACGATCCGGTCAAGGTCGAGCCAGGCTTGTGTGGCTGCGGAGTCGTGGACTCCGCCACGGATACCGATTCCGACGGCACGCCGAACTGCAACGACGGCGATGATGATAATGACGGCGTCGCGGACGTGTCGGATCCCAGCCCGTTGAATCCCGATGTCTGTGGTGACAGCGACGCGGACACCTGCGACGACTGCGTTGTCGGCAGCGACAATCTCGGACCACTCTCCGATCGGTTGCCGGCAGACGACGGGACCGATACCGATGCCGACGGATTATGCAATTCCGGCGAGACGGACGACGACAACGACGGCGTAGTCGATGCGTCGGATCCCAGCCCGTTGAGTCCCGATGTTTGCGGTGACGGCGACGCGGACACTTGCGACGATTGCGTTGTGGGCACCGACAACCTCGGACCGCTCTCCGATCGGTTGCCGGCAAACGACGGCACCGACACCGATGCCGACGGGCTGTGCAATGCCGGCGACGCGGATGACGACAACGACGGGGTGAGCGACGGACCCGACCCGCAGGAGTTGGATCCGAACCGCTGCGGGGACAACGACAGCGATGGCTGTGACGATTGCGCCGTCGGGACCGACGATTTTGGGCCGGTGCCGGATAGCCTACCCGCGAACGACGGTCCGGACACAGATGCAGACGGTCAGTGCAACGCGGGCGACGCCGACGACGACAACGATGGGGTCAATGACCTATCCGACGGGAGCCCGCTCGATCCTGACCTGTGCGAGGACAGTGACGACGACGCTTGCGATGACTGTGCGATCGGGACCGACAATTTTGGCCCACTCCCCGACAGACTCCCCGCGAACGACGGAACGGACACGGACACGGATGGGAACTGCAACGACGGCGACACCGACGATGATAACGACGGTGCCCTGGATATCTCTTTGCAGAGAGTCGGCCCCGACTCGATTTTGGTCAAGACGAACCTGATCGGTAGCGTTGGAAACATCGACGAGGATCCAGACGCACCGGATACCCAATGGCTCGTGGCGACGAGCAACAACGTCGACGTATTGGTCCGGGTTTCGTTCCCAACGCCCGCCAGCCCGCCCGTCGCCGGCGCGAATCTCCAAGAATTTCGAGCGCTCGTCCGGCGCTTCAGTTCCAGTCAGTCGGGGATTCCCACGGCTCGCATCGAACTTTGGGAAAACGGAGTGCTGGTCCGCGTCGGTTCGAACCACAACGTCACCGGCACGGGGCAGGTCATCACGTTTCGCTGGAATGCGATCGAACTAGGCACGCTAGGCGGGAGCCAGGTCGAGTGCGTAGTCGTTGGTACGAAATCTAGCGGTTCCTCGAGCGTCCGGAATGCCGTCGATGTCGGCGCGGTCGAGTGGAATGCAGACTCGTCGGACTCCCAGTCGTTGAATCCTGATGTTTGCGGTGATCGGGATTGGGACTTCTGCGACGATTGCGCGGTGGGCACGGACAACTTCGGCCCGCTGTCGGATCGACTCCCGGCGAACGACGGGACGGATACGGACGGCGACGGGTCGTGCAACACGGGCGATGCCGACGACGATAACGACGGGGCGCTGGATGGGGCCGATACGAGTCCGCTCAACCCCGACGTTTGCGGCGACAGCGACGCGGACAGTTGCGACGATTGCGCGGTGGGCACGGACAACTTCGGCCCGCTGTCAGATCGGCTCCCGGCGAACGAC
>JANNRU010000264.1:0-26001 GCA_031401755.1 Acidobacteriota bacterium
CGAGCACGAGGGGGGCGGTGACCCAGGCCGGCCGAGCACCGAGCGCCATCTTGAGGCCGATCTCGCGCGTCCGCTCCTTGACCGTAGCGTACATGATATTCGCGACCCCGACTCCGCCGATCAAGAGTGTCAGTCCCCCGATGATTCCAAGGAAAATCTGGATTCCGAACAAGATGTTGCGCATCATTTTGCCGCTCTCGACGGTGTCCCAGACCCCGATCGCAGGCTCGTCCGTCGGATCGAACGCATGCCTTGCGCCGAGCGCTTCACGCAAGCTGGCGAGCATCTCCGTCATCCGCTCTGGACTCTTTGGTCGCAAGACCAGGTTGGTCAAGGTCTCCCGGCCGTATTGCGCGCGAAAAGTCTCGATCGGAATGACGGCGCCGCTAGCGTCCGGACCACCGTAGGTCCCCATCTGCATCTTCTTCTGCAGGACGCCGATCACGACGTACGGCGCACCATCGACCCGTAGATTTCGACCGACCGGCTCTTCGGCGCCGAACAGTTCCGTCGCCACCTCGTCGCCGAGAAAGATGACGCGCCGTCGTTGCTCATCGTCCTGAGCAGTCAGGAATCGTCCGCCGGAACGCGCGATGTGGTTCCGCAATTCGCCGAACGCAGCGCTCGTTCCGTTGACCCGCGCGTTGACCGTCTTGCGGCCGTAAGTCAGACTCGAACCCCACCGCCGCATCTCGCCGACCGCCTCGTCCAGGCCCTGGACGCGCTCGCGCACGAACCGTAGGTCGTCGAGCTTCAATCGCGTTGGGCGGCCCGGCGGCAGTCCTTGCCAGGACTTGGTCGTTTCTCCGGGGAAGATGACGGCGATGTTCGAGCCCATGCCCGCTTGGCCGCGCGACATCTGCAGCTTCAACCCCTCACCAAAGGCGAGCAGCAACAGCAAGGCGACGGTACCCCAACCGATGGCTGCGATGGTCAGTACAGCGCGCTTTCGTTGCACCCGCGACGACCGCAGGAACAGCTGTCCGACGACAACGATCCCGCGGAACGTCATGCGAAGTATCTCATGACTTGATCGCTACCACGGGATCGAGATTCGCCGCGTCGCGCGCCGGGAAATAGCCTGCCGCCAGACCCACCGTGCCGAGCAGTACCGCAGTCAGGCCGGCGACCCTCGGCGAGATCTCCGGATCACCCACGTACTCGGTGAGCCCGAGAGACGGGAAGACCGCGCAAATCGACGCTGAGATTCCCAAACCGACGATGCCGCCGACCGCGGTGAGCAGAAGAGTCTCGAGCATGAACTGGAACAGAATCGACTGCGATCGCGCGCCGAGGGCCATTTTGATCCCGATCTCGCGTGTCCTTTCTTCAACGACGACATTCATGATGTTCGATACGCCGATACCGCCCACCACGAGCGTCAGACTTCCCACTATCCCAAGAAACGCATTGAATCCGAGCATAAAGGTATCGAGGAACTGGAACATCTCGGTCGTATCCCAGACTCCCAGCGCTTCCTTGTCCTTGGGATCAAAGCGGTGCCGCTTGGCCAGGATCTCCAGAATCTGATTCGTCAGCCGTCCAGTGTCGGTCGATTGAACGGCCTTGAAGATGAAATTTCCGATGTACTTATCGCCGGTCAACGCCTGTAATGTGGTCGAAGGCATGAAGACCTTGTCCTTGTCGCGACCCGAATAACTCGAGTCCTGTGTCTTGGCCTTCAAGACTCCAACGACCAGGAACGGCGATCCCTGGAGCAGCACGGATTTTCCGACCGGATCGGTCTCGCTGCCGAAGACATTCTTGGCCAGATCATCACCCAAGAAGACGACACGCCGTTGCTGTTTCATGTCGATCGGATTGACGAACCGGCCACCGGCGCGGGGAATGAGATTTCGCATCTCGCCGAAGATCGAATTCACACCTGACACTTCGACGGCGAGAGTCGTTATCCCATAGGTCAGCTTCATGCTGCTATCGAACTCTCCAGAGATCCCGGCAAGGCCATCGGCCTTGGCCGCGACAAGCGCCATGTCGTCTTCGGTCAACCGGATTCGCCGCCCCTTTCCCAACCCCTCGAACGCGATCGAGGTCCGCGACGGCCAGGCGATGCAGATGTTGTCGCCGATGCCGGCGGAGTTGATGTGCATTTGCTTGTCCAGGCCCTGTCCAAAGGCGAGCAACAAGCTCACCGCCACGGTTCCCCAGACGATGCCGAACGCGGTAAGAGCCGTGCGCAGCTTCTGACTCCGCAGATCGCGCAACAGTTGACGCAGGCTCGTTCCCATCTCAGGCCTTGATCTCCCGCGGCGGGCGTTCGACGAGCTTGTCCCCGACTTTCACGCCGTCCACTACCTCGACGTTGAGGCCGTCGGAAAGTCCGGTCTTGATCTCGACTTTGCGAGGCGGGTCGTCGGGACCCGGACCGGGAAACTCGACGAATGCCTGCTTTCCGCCATCCTCGAACGTGATCAGACGTTCGGGAACGAGCACGACCTCGTTCTTTTCTCGAATCACGAGGTCCGCGTTCGCCGAGTAGCCTGAGCGCAGGACGACGTCCTGACCGGGATCGAGCTCAATTTCGACCTCGAACAACTTGGCGTTGTCCTTCTCGGTCGCTTGGGGCGCGATGCGAACGAGTTTTCCTGTGATCTGCGTGTCCGGAAGCGCCCCGATCTTCAATCGCGCGAGCAGCCCAACCTGCAATTTGCCCACGTCGATCTCGTCCACGGTCCCGCGGAAGATCAGTTCGCGCATGTCGGCGATCGTCGCCAGATCGGTCCCGGACTGGTAGGAGGTCAGTGGGACGACGGGATCCCCGGTGTTGACCAGGCGCGACAACAGCGTCCCGCCCGCCGGGGCGCGAACGACCGATTCCATCTTGGTCGTGCCCTCGGTGACCTTGCCCTTTTTGACCAATTCCAAGCTGTCTTGGGCCTGGGCCAGGCTGATGCGCGTGCGCTCGAATGACTCAAGGCGCTGGTCGAAGTCGCCCTTGGACAGGATTCCCGCCGCCGACAATTCGTTCGCCCGGCCGAAGTCGGCCTCGGCGCGATCGAACGCGGTCTGAGCCAACTCGACCCCGCGCCGCGCGTCGGCGAGCTCGGCCGGAGTCGGATCGGGAACGATTTCGAATAGGACGTCACCGGCGCCGATCTTATCGCCGACTTCGAAGTAGCTGGCTCGGACGATTCCGGGAATCTTGGACTTCACGCCGAACTTGTGCCGTGGCTCGATCTTGCCGACCGCGATCGCCTTTTCGGTGATCGAGCCCAAGGTCGCGTCGACGAGTTTGAACCCATCGTCCGGCCCGCCCCGCCCGGACAGCCACGCGTAGACCGCCAGAGCGGCCCCCGCGAGCACGGCAATCAAGACGAAGATCCGGACGACCTTGCGCATCTACCCCCTCCAGTACGGACGGTCAATCCCTACTTACGCCGTAGACCTCAGCCGAGTTGCAGCCAACGCGCCCTCAATCCTCCCCGTCCCAGTAATCCACGCCGTCTTTCTTGTAGGCAAAGACCGTAAATGCCGCGTCCCAAGGACGGCCGCCCGGGGGTCGGCCGGCGATGACCCCGTACTTGCCACGGTCCGGATACTCGACGACCTCGGGATCCTCGACCGTGCTCAGCGCCAAGTAACGCAGCCTGCCGGTCCCCGTATTGAGAATTTGATGGGCACCCTCCGGCCCCGGCGGGCAGCAAACGAGGTCGCCGGCCCGCAACGGCTGCCGACCGTCGGGCGAGCGCAGGGTGCCGATGCCTTCGAGCACGAGGAACAATTCTTCGTTGACGTGGTGGAAATGGTAAGGAAAGGCCGTTTTGCCCGGGGCGAGCTCGGTCACGTTGTACCCGAGTTTGCGCGCCCCGACCGAAGGCGCGATCGGGAAATGGCGCGAGCCGTAATTCGCGCCGTGGGAACGGTCCATCGGTTCGGTGAGTTCGTGTACGTTGGTCACCCGCGGCTTGATCATCGCTGTCTCCTTTCTTAGGCGGACATCCTAGCTCCCGCCGTCCCGTGCGTCCGTCCCCTATTGAGTTCCGGTAGCGAGTTCTCGTATGCTCGTCAGCGTCGCCCGGGAGCCATCGCAATGCGCCTCCCGGGCTTGGGCGGGGAGTTTCGGTGGCCAGGTGCCGCCGAGCTTCAAGGGCTCCGCCCAAGTGAAGGGAGCGTCCATGAAACCAAGTCGCCTTGTAACAGGACTCATCTGCGCGTTCACGCTCGCCGTGGCCCTGGTCTCGACGGGTCTGGCGAATGCGCAATCGGTACACCCGGCCGACTGGCCAACGCTCGAGAGCCAGTTGGCGAAAGACAAGGTTCGCCCGGGAAGCGCCCTCGAGCGCTTGATTCGCGACAACCAGGAGTTCTCGACGCTGCGTGCCGAAGAGGCCTCGGACAAGATCAAGGTACCCGTGTGGCTCCGCGTCTACTGGCGCAAGGCGCACCCGGAGATGATCTACACCCCGGGTGACCCCGCCGGAGGTTACCCGCACGTCTTGAAGGAGATCCACGACTGGATGCGCCACCACCAGGACCTGCAACCCGGCGAGCGCGAGCCGGACGTGCCGCCCGGACTCGACACGACGGTCGGTCCCAACACGCGCATTTCTGGAAGCCAGTCCAACCCGCGCGCCGAGTCCGACATTCGCATCGACTTCTGGAATCCTAACCGTGTGATCGCCGGCGCGAACAACCTCGGCGGCAGCGGGCTCCAGGCCCAGTTCTATTCGACTGACGGCGGTCAGACCTGGGGTCAGACGACGCTGCCGTTGACGACCGGTGACGCATTCCACTCCGATCCCACGGTGGACTGGAGCTCGGACGGTACCGCTTGGGCGACGACGATCGGCATCAACTCTTCCGCGACCGTGCTCAAGATGCGCGCCTACAAATCGACCAACGGGGGCGCGACATGGACGTTCGACAACACGTTTTCCGGCACTCAGTCTTCGGCGGACAAACAGATGATGTGGGTCGACCACAGCGCAAGCTCTCCATTCAAGGACTACATCTACGTGGTTTGGCACAACGGAGCGCCGGCCTACGCTTCGCGCCGCAATGGACCCGCCGGCACGTGGAGCGCGCCGATCCAGATCAGCGGTAGCGAAACGACCGGAACGGCAATCGGCTCCGATGTAAAGTCGAACTCGTTCGGTGACGTGTTCGCATTCTGGCCCGCGACCGGAAACCGGCGCATCGTCTCGAGCAAGACGACCAACGGTGGAACGAGTTGGACCACGCCACAGGTGATCCACACGACCTACGACTCGTACGATATCGGCATTCCATCGTTCAACACACGTCGCGCGTTGATCTATGTCTCGGCCGGTGCGTACCGCACGGCGACGCAGAACCTGGTTTACGCGACCTGGACCGATCTGAGCGGTCAGACCGGTTGCACCAGCGCGTCGAACGAACCCGGAGCGACGGTCTCCTCGGCCTGCAAGACTCGCATTTGGCTTTCGCGTTCGACCAATGGCGGTACTACCTGGTCGACGCCGGTCAAGCTCAACGACCAGGCCTCGCTCAACGATCAATTCAACCAGTGGTTGGCCGTGGACGAAACGAACGGACGCGTCTCCGTCATGTACTACGACACGGTCGCCGACGCCGGCCGAAAGAAGGCCGACGTCTGGTATCAATCCTCCACCGATGACGGCCTGACGTGGTCGGCGCCGTTCAAGGTCACGACCGCGATGACCGACGAGACAACCGCCGGCTCCGACAGCTTCCAGTACGGCGACTACAACGGGATGTCCGGCTGGTCCGGGAAGTTCCTACCGGTCTGGACCGATCGCCGAAACAATGGCGTCGAGGAGGTCTGGAGTGCGGCGGTCACGGACACCCCGTGCACCCCGCCGGCGGCGCCTGCGGGTCTTACCGCAACCGCGATCGGCACCCTGCGCATCGATCTGCTGTGGAGCGCATCCGCAGGCGCAACTCAGTACAACCTCTACCGCTCGACGGCCTCTGGCGGCCCCTACACTCAGATCGCGACGATCAACGCCCCGACGACCAGCTACTCCGACACCACGGTCAGCGGTGGCGTGACCTACTACTACGTGGTTCGGGCCTACGCGGGCTGTGAGTCCGGCAACTCGAACCAATCCTCGGCGACCGCGGTCGGCGCGAGTTGTTCGACGCAGACCCTCTATACCAACACCTTCGAGACCGGTTCCGGCCTATCGAACTGGACCAAGGACACTTTCCTGAGCGGCGGAAGCACGACCTCCTGGCGCGGCATACAGACCTGTACCGCGCAGAACGGAACGAAGATCTTCCGCTTCGGCGGTTCAAGCTGCACGGCCAACTACACCAACAGCAATTTCAATTTCGCGAAGCCCAACGGTGCGACCGGGATCACGATTCCTACGGGTTCCTCGACGGCGCGATTGACCTTCGGGCATCGTCGTCGATTCGAAAGCGGCTTCGACGGCGGCACGCTCGCGCTGTCGCTCAACGGCTCGAACTACTTCTTCGTCCCGTCCGCCGCGATCATCTCGGGCACGAACTACAACGGAACGGTTGCAACCTCCTGCCCGCCGGCGGGGACGGCGGGGATTTCAATCTGGACCGGACTTCAGACGAGCTTCGTCAATACGACAGTCGATCTCGATGCAGCATGCAATCTGGTCACGGGAGGCAGCGGTGGCTGCGGCGGACAAACGCTGCACATCGCCTTCACCTCGATCAGCGACTGCTCGACCAACGACGACGGTTGGTTCCTGGACAACGTAACTGTCAACGCCTGCGTGCCCTGATCGTGCGATGAGCTCCCCCGCTCGCGCCAACCGGCGTGGGCGGGGGACAGTGACAGACTTCGACGCGATCAGCGCTCAGGTACGAGATCGACCCGGTCGTTGGTCACCCCGCGATCGTCGTCGTCGTCGAGCACCGGTCCCGTCGCGTTGTCGTAGGCCACCTGACGCAGCCTCGATGGATCGACGCCCTGTTCTTCGAGGTAGCGCGCGACCGCGAGGGTCCGCTTGCGGCCGAGTTCGAGCGTCTTTTCGGCCGAACGTCGCGGGTCGGTTCGCGCCTCGATCACCAGCTGGACCTCGTCGTGAACGAGCATCCATTCGGCCGCCGCCGCGATGGTCTGCCGCGCCTCTTGATTCAGGCGTTTACTGTTTCCACGGAAGCGGATCGAGGAGGCGGTCAGCTCGGTCGGCGCCGGGGGGGGCGCCTGGGGTTCGATGACACGTTCGGGTGCCGCGTTCGATGACGCCACAATCCCAGCGTCGTGCATGAGCGGAGCGGGCGGCCTGGCGACGACCCGCGGGGTCGCGACCCGAGCCGGCTCCGGCGCAGGAGCGGCGATCGGGGCGGATTGCAGCAGCGGTTCGGAACTCCCGGTGTGTTCATTCGACTCGCCAACCGGCGCCCCGGAGCGCTCCGCGTTGGCCTGGGATTCCAGGCCCGGTGTCGTTGCGGTGAGGGGACTCTCGCGGACGGCGTCCACTACGGGAGCCGCCGAACGTAGTTGCATGGCGAACAGCACGCCGACGACGACCAGGATCAGAACTGCCGGAACAGCGAGCATCGGCGACCGTCCAAGCCGGCGCAACGTCGCGAGAATCCCGTGCTCTCTGGGTCGTGCTGACGCACCGGCCGCCGGACGTGCGGGTCGTGACTCGCGCAGACGGCCAATGAGTCGGTCGACTGCGCCCAGCGGCGCGGATTCGACCGGATGCGTCTTGAGCATGCGGCAGATCGCGTTCAACTCGGCTTCCGTTTGCTGGCAGGACGCGCACGAATGCAGGTGTGTGTCGAGGAATCGTGATTCGCCGGGCGTGATCACGCCGTCGACGCGGGCCGAGATCAACGTGACCGGATGGACGGGTGTCGTCCTAAACATCGGACTGCACCTTGTTCCTGTCCATGCATTTCACCAGAGCATCGCGTGCCAAGAACAGTCGGGTCCGCACCGCGTCGACGGATAGTCCCAGCGTGTTGGCGATCTCGTCGTACGACAAACCCTCAAGCTGCAAACACAGGGGTGCGCGCAGGGTACCGACCAAGGACTGGAGGCAGGATTCGAGTCGCAACTCTTCCCGGTTCGCGTCGGACTCCTCCACCACCACTGCGAGCTCGGCGGATCGCCTCGTCCCGGGCCGCTGCGCGCCGCGCGGCTTGACGAACCGGGCCACCCGCTCCACCGCGATCCGGCACAGGCAGGCCCTGAACTGGTCGATCCGTTGAACTTCGGAAAGTTCGAGCCGCAGGTCAACGAATACTTGCTGGACCAAGGCCTCGACGTGAGCGCCTTCCCGGATGAGCCTCCAGACCAAGCGCCACACCGTCTCGTGGTGTCGTCGAACGAGATCTTCGAATGCGGAATCGTCCCCGGATCGGGCACGCTCAAGCAGCCCAGCATCATCGATGCCGGTGCGGTTGGGCGGCGCGCCCGCCAGTCGCATGCGTTTTCTGTTGTCGGCTGGTCGAGGAGCCATCGGGACCCTAAATGACGGATCTGCAATCTGCAGAATACCGCGACTTTTGCGGAAGAGTACGGATGAGATCCTGAACTGCAAGTAGAAAATCGATCGAATCTTCGGAACGAGGGGGCGCGCGCATTCCGATCAACGCGACTGCGGTGAGTACTGGGCGACCGCTCGCGCCCAGACTTCCGGCGTACCGACGGAAATCTCCCCGTCCGGTGCCGGGTGAGCCATCACGTAACGATGAAGGAACTCGGTGAACATCGGGGTCCAGACCGCGATGATCCAAGTCTCGCCGCGGTCGAAGGCGTGCGGTGGAAGCTCGAGCGCGCGCACACGGCCCGCGTCCTCGGCGATGACCAAATCGAGCTGCCCCAGATCGTGGGACGCGGCGTGAACACAAAGAGTTGTCCTTCGTCCTCCGCCGGTCCGGAATCTAGATAGACGCAGTTCATCGCGGGCTATCCCCCTCCTTCTTTCCTGTGAAAAAGAGGCTACCACAGGGCGGTCGGAGTCAATCGTTGACGAGGGCGCCGGCATCTAGGTAGTCCAGCACCGCGGTAACGACCCGTTCGGGGCGCTCCCACGGAATCAGGTGCCCCTGACCGGGAATCCGCTCGACCACCAGCGGCGCATTGCGGATCATCCGCTCAGCGAAGTCGGCGTTGGCGGGCGAAACCAACGCGTCGGCCTCTCCCTGAATCACCGTCACAGGCATCCGGAGATCGTTCCATCGCGGCAGCATCGCCTCCAACTCTCCGCGGAGTGGGCGAATCTCGTCGTCCGCGCGGACCAGCGCGTCGGGCACGAACGGTCGGATGAACGGCAGCCGTCCGAGCGCCTGGTACCAGGTCTCGACCTCCAACTGCGGGTCGATCGACCCGGCGACCAGGACCAGCGCACGCACGAGCTCGGGCTTGTCCATCGCCAGCCGAGCGGCGACCGCGGCTCCGAGCGAATGGCCGACCACGATCGCGCCGCGCCGATCGGCCGCATCGCGGAGGACCCCAGCGAGCGCCGAGGCCTGCTCGGCGAGCGACGGCTCGACGCGATTTCGCCGCGAGCCGCCCCAGCCCAGTCGATCGATCGCGATCAGACGCGCGCGTTCGGCCAACGCGGGCGCCGCCATGACGAAGGAGAAATCCTCCCACGCTCCCGGAGTTCCGTGAACGAACAGCACGAGCGGTCCGTCGGCCCGCCCGGTGACCGCTCCGTGGATCGCTCCCCCACCGGTTCTGCCGAAACTCACCGATTGCGGGTCCGGGCGGCGCACGAACGCCCCGCGGGTCGATGGCGGTCCCAATGCTAGACCGCCTCCGATCAAGGCGGCCGAGAGCGCCACGGCAATCCACGGCACGATGCGAACGATGCGACGGGACCGCGTCGGACTACCCTCGGGCTCCAGGGTCTGGCGTCGGATCTTCCCGTGGCCGCCAGATCGCTGCGCGCGAACCTCGACCATCGGCCTTGATTCTTTGCGGTCGGTCGAGTGCGACATGGCGGATTCGCTCCGTCTCCTTCGCCGCGGGTTGACTCTCAAGCCAGACCCAGCGAATCCCCGGAGCCTTGCGGTCCTCGGCGGCGAAATCGTGCCCACCCCGGCCCACTGGATTTTTGCGTACGGCAATGGGGATTATAGCTGCCACCTGATCCCGAGACGGGTGTGGCGGATTCGGGATAGACTGTCGCTCGTGAACCGCGGACGGGGGCCGAGGAGATCGACCGCCCGTTCGTTGACCCCGGCTTCCGCGCCTCGAAAAGGGCCTCGCATGTCCGGTGACGCCATTTCCCACTGCGAGTTCGATGGGCGCAAACTGATCGTGCGCATCGACACACAGATCCCCGCCGACGTCCAGGCGATCAATCCGGCGGTCGACGATGTGATGGCGGTCACACGAATGATGCACTGCGCCGAAGGTAAAGAGTTCGAGATCGAGACGGCGCTGCGCGAGGCGCTGGCCAACGCGATCTGCCACGGGGCACGGAATGACGCGGCGAAGCGAGTCCACCTGTGGGTCGGCTGCGACGAAGCGCGGGGGATGTTGATCGTGGTGCGCGACCCGGGCGCGGGCTTCGATCCGACGACGCTCCCCAGCCCGATCGAGGGCGAGTGTTTGTTCCTGGACCACGGCCGCGGAATCTATCTGATCAACCGGCTGGTGGACCACGTTCACTTCGAACGCGGCGGCACCGAGATTCACATGCGTATCGACCCCAAACGCAATGACTGACGGCGAGCCGGCGCGATCCATGGGCTCATCCGACGAAAAACCCTACGCCCTCGGGACCCACGACGCCGAGCTTGTCCGTCTCGGGATCCAGCACCGGTTATGGAGCGCCAGCGCTTTCAAAATCTGGGAACGCGCCGGGATCCGCGCGGGACAGACGGTGCTCGACATCGGATGTGGACCGGGTTATACGAGCCTGGACCTCGCTGGGTTGGTCGGGCCCCAGGGGCGCGTCGTGGCCATCGACGTCTCCGGACGGTTCATCGAACACTTGAAGCAACGGCAACGAGCGAACGGCGATACGACCATCGACGCACGGGTCGGAGACGTCCAGCAACTGGACCTCGACGAGGAGAGTGTCGATGCGGCCTATCAGCGTTGGGTGGTCTGTTTCGTCAAGGACCCGGAGGCCGTGATCCGCGGGGTCGCGCGGGCGCTCCGACCCGGTGCGGCGTTTGCGATCCAGGATTACGTGAACTACGAAGGGGTACTGGTCGGACCTCGAAGCGACGCTTTCCAGAGGTTCATGCGCGTTGTCGCCGAGACTTGGAACGGTCAGGGCGGCGACACGACGATCGGATTGCGCCTTCCGACACTGCTCGCTAAATACGGCTTGGTCCCCGTCGAGATCTCTCCGCTGCAGCGCGTCGCCCGGCCCGGGTCCCAACTCTGGAACTGGCCGACCATCTTCATCGAGACCTATGCGCCGAAGCTCGTCGAAGAGGGAAGGCTCACGGCGTCGGAGCACGAGGCTCTGATCCGGGACTGGAGCGCGCGCACCGACGATCCGAGCGCTTTTTTCTGCACGCCGCCGATGGTCGAAATCATCGCCGTAAAACGCTGAAGGGAACCTTGACGTGGAGCGGCAGCCTGCTCCATCATCCACCCGACGGCAAGAGTTTGAACTAGAGGTCGTTCGCCCATGCTGGTCGGGATCATTCTCGTCTTCGTGCTGGGCTACGCCGCCATCGCCTTCGAACATTCGCTCAAGATCAACAAATCGGCGACCGCGCTGTTGACCGGGGCCGCCTGCTGGTCGCTGTACGCGCTGGGCGCGAGCACGCTGGTCCCGGCGGAGCTGATACCGCCTGAATTCCTGGGCCGAAACGATCCGGCCATCGAGTTCCTCGTCGACGAACAATTGCTGCGCCTGACCGGCGAGACCGCGGGGATCCTGTTCTTCTTGATGGGGGCGATGACGATCGTCGAGCTCGTGGATGCCAACGAAGGTTTCTCGTTGATCACCCGCGCGATCCGCTCCAAGAGTAAAGTCCGGCTGTTGTGGCTGATTGGACTGTTGACGTTCTTTTTTTCGTCGGTCCTCGACAATCTCACGACGACGATCATCATGATCTCCCTGTTGCGGAAGCTGCTCTCCGATCGCCGAGATCGACTGATCTTCGCCGGAATGGTCGTCGTTGCCGCCAATGCCGGAGGCGCCTGGACCGTAATCGGTGACGTCACCACGACCATGCTGTGGATCAAGGACAAGATCAGTACGATTCCCGTGATGAAGGCGCTGTTCTTTCCGTCCTTGGCCTGCCTGATCGTTCCGTTGGCCGGAATGTCGCTGCTCCTGCACGGAAATGTCCAAGCAGCGCAGAACGCGAACGACGAGCATGCGCGAACGATCAGCGATCGAACGAAGGCGCTGTTCTTGTTCCTCGGCTTGGGGGGCTTGCTGTTCGTCCCCATTTTCAAGGCCGTGACGCATCTGCCCCCCTACGTCGGCATGATCTTCGCGCTGTCGGCGATCTGGGTCGTTTCCGAGCTCATCCGCGCAAACGCCGAGGAGCCGGATGAGACATCCACCGGACTGCTGCAAGCGCTCCAGCGAATCGACCTATCGAGCGTGCTGTTCTTCCTCGGGATCCTGCTGGCCGTCGGCTGCCTGGCAGCGACTGGGGTCCTGCAGGGGCTGGCGCTTCAACTCGATCGCTGGATCACGAACAAGGACCTGGTTGCGGTGGTGATCGGGTTCGTTTCGTCGGTCGTCGACAACGTGCCGCTGGTGGCGGCCGGGATCGACATGTACGACGACCCGACCGACTCGCGCTTTTGGATGTTGCTGAGCTACTGCGCGGGAACCGGGGGGAGCTGCCTGATCATCGGGTCTGCGGCAGGTGTTGCCGCGATGGGCCTCGAAAAGATCGACTTCATCTGGTATCTGAAAAACATCACGCTCTGGGCCGTACTCGGCTACCTCGCCGGCGTCGCAGTGTTCCTCCTGCAGTCGGCTGCGCTGGGGACCTAACCCGGCGGTCGCCCCACATACCCGCAAACCCCGGGTTCCGGTAGACTGGGCCCGGCATCCGGCCCGGTTCAACGCTCATGACCACGACCACGATCACCACTTTCGACGATTTTGGGCTGATTGCCCCGGTTCTCGCCGCGGTCCGCGAGATCGGCTATGAGGTGCCGTCCCCGATCCAACTCGAGGCGATCCCGTCGCTGCTGGCTGGGCGGGACCTGATCGGACAGGCGCAAACCGGGACGGGAAAAACGGCGGCCTTTGCGCTTCCCTTACTCAGCCGCCTCGATCTATCGCTACGCAAGCCCCAGATCCTGGTGCTGACACCCACCCGGGAGCTGGCGATCCAGGTCGGCGAGGCGATGCAGGCCTACGCGCGCAAGCTCGGCGGCTTCCACGTGCTGCCCGTCTACGGCGGCCAGGGCATGGTCACGCAACTGCGCCAGCTCTCGCGGGGCGTCCACGTCGTGGTCGGAACCCCGGGTCGGGTCCAGGATCACCTACGCCGCGGAACGCTGAAACTCGATCGGCTGACCGCCGTGGTGCTCGACGAGGCCGACGAGATGCTGCGCATGGGCTTCATCGACGACGTCAAGGCGATCCTCGAACACACACCGGAGACCCGGCAGATCGCGCTCTTCTCGGCGACGATGCCGGCGGCGATCCGCAGCGTGGCCAATGCTTATCTGCGCGATCCGGTCGTGATCAAGATCCATTCCAAGACCGCCACGGTGGCCACGGTCACACAGCAGTACTGGGAGATCCCCGACGGTCACAAACTCACCGCCTTGACTCGGCTGCTCGAGGTCGAAGAGTTCGAAGCGATGCTGATCTTCGTTCGAACGAAGAATGCCACGGTCGATCTGTCGGAGCGGCTCGAAGCACGCGGATTCGCCAGCGCGCCGTTGAGCGGCGATCTGACCCAAGCGGTGCGCGAGCGCACCGTGGAGCGCTTGAAGAGTGGCGCCCTGGACATCGTGGTCGCCACGGACGTGGCCGCGCGTGGACTGCACGTCGAGCGAATCAGTCACGTCCTGAACTTCGACGTACCCTACGACACGGAAGCCTATGTTCACCGCATCGGCCGTACCGCCCGCGCCGGCCGCGAAGGACGGGCGATCCTGTTCGTCTCGCCCCGCGAACGTTCGATGTTGCGCGCGATCGAGCGGGCGACCGGACAGCGGATCGACCCGATTCGCCTGCCTAGTGCCGAGGAAGTGACCGGAAAGCGCGTGGCCCGCTTCAAGCAGACGATCTCCGAGGCGCTCGACACGCAAGACCTCGCGCCGTTTGCGACGATCGTCACGGACTACGCGAAGGAGCATGACGTCGAGGTGCAATCGGTCGCGGCGGCCCTGGCCTATCTGGCCCAGCGCGAACGACCGCTCAAGACCTCGACGCCGGACGTGCCCGTCCCCGCACCGGCACCGTCCTCGCGTGCGCCCAGGCACAGCGGAGCGCCGGGCGCGGCGCGTGAGGATCGAACCCGATCGCGCCGCCGGAGCGCCGGGGACGCCGAGGCCGTGCCGATGGTCACGTACCGCATCGAGGTCGGGCGCGAGCACGGGGCCCTGCCGAACAACATCGTCGGCGCGATCGCCAACGAGGCCGGCCTCGAAAGCCGTTACATCGGCGCGGTCAAGATTCAGGGGACGTTCAGCACCGTCGAGCTTCCAGAGGGCATGCCACGAGGGATGCTCGAACAACTCAAGAAGGTGCGGGTGCGCGGACGCAGCCTGGGGATCACCCTGGTGAACGCCGGCCGCAGCCCGCGGCCATCGCCGAAACGAGGCTGAGGCCGGCGGAGCGCCGAAGGGGGAACCGTGTTCCCCCTTCGGCGTCAGTCAGCGATCACCGAAATCACGGCGTGCAGATCGCGGAACAGTTGTAACTATCAGGATTGGTGGCGACCAAGGGAATCGCCGCCATGATGGCCCAGCCTGCGTCGGCGATCGAGCATCCGCCGCCGGTCAAGATGGTGGGTTCAGCCGCGCACGAAACAGTCAACAATCCGGACGTCGCCCCCTCGACAGCTGCCGGACACACCCTCGTGCCTTGAACCACGCCGGTGCTCGTCAGGCCAGCCGCACCCGTCGTCCCCTCTCGTTGCGGCTCCTCTAGCAATTCTTGTCTTTCCAGGCAGCCTGGGATCACCACGATCGAGCCCCCGCGGCTTTTGGGTTAAACCCGCCCCCCGACTCCAGCCGATGCGATGAACTCGCCTCACGACACGGGGAATCTCTTCGTCGCACCTCGCAGCGTAAAACAATGACACCTGCGCACGGATGGAAACGACCCTTGAAATCCAGTTGCATACCATACAAATGTATCGTACGATCCCTCGCACGGTCGGTCGGGTTTTCTGGAAGCGCGGGGGAGGGAAAAATGCCCACAGGGTCGCCGGTACCGCGAATTCCCATTCCCGGCACGCTCGAAGCCCTGGAGGTCGCGGGAGTGCGGCGGGGGGTTGCCGGTCCTACCGCGGGTTCGACGGCCTGGAATCTGGATGCCTTCGCGGGGCGTCTGACCGAGATCTCGGGGGATCGGGCGACGGCGGCCTTGGCGCTCGTCTTCCTTCTGATCCACGAAGCCCAGCGGCGGCGCGAGCCCGTGGTCTGGATCGCGCGCGCCGACAGCGTCTTCTTTCCGCCCGACGCCGACCGGGCGGGGGTCGATCTCGCGGCTTTACCGGTCGTGCGTACGCGCGATCTGCGGTCGGCGCTGCGCGCGGCCGACCCCCTGCTGCGCTCGGGGGCCTTCGGCCTGGTCGTGCTCGATCTGGGCGTCGCCGCCGCGCTTTCGATTCCCGAGCAGACGCGCCTTTCAGGGCTCGCGGTCCGGCATGGCGCGGCCCTCGTCTGCATCACCGACAAAGACGACGCGCGGCCGTCGATCGGTTCACTCGTTTCCCTGCGCGCCGAGGCGCGCCGTGGTGAACGACAAGGCGATCAGTACCGCTGTGAAGCGCGTGTGATCAAGGACAAGCGTCACGGTCCCGGATGGAAACATGCGGAGGTGTGTCGTGCCCCGGATGGCCTGTGTTGATCTGCCCGCGTTCGCCTTGCAACTCCTGCAGCGACGCCGCCCCGACTGGCGCGAGTTCCCCGTCGCGGTCGTCGATTCCGACCGGCCCCAGGGACTCGTGCTCCAGGTCAACCAGCGCGCGCGGGCGCGGCGCATCCTGCCCGGCATGCGCTACGGGGCAGCACTCGCCCTCGCGCGCGATCTGCGCGCGGCCGCGGTGCCACAAGATGAAGTCGACCGCGCGGTCGCAGCCCTCGTGCGCCGGCTCGGTTACTTCACGCCGCATGTCGAGCCCGCATCGAACGAGCCGGGGGTTTTCTGGCTCGACGCTTCGGGACTTGAGATGCTGCACGACTCGCTCGGGCAATGGGCCGGGCTGATCCGCACGGAGCTCAAGCGCGAGCACTATGCGCCCTCGATCGCGGTCGGCTTCGGCCGCTTCGGCACCTACGCCATCGCTCGCGCACGGCACGGCGTCACCGTCTTGCAGCGGCCCCAAGACGAATGCCGCGCGACGCGAAACGCGCCGCTCGACCGGCTGGGAATCGAGCCGGCGACGCGCGATGCGCTGGCGCGGCTCGGCGTGAGCACGGTCGGCGCTCTCGTCGATCTGCCGGTCGAAGAGATTGCCAAGCGCTTCGGACCCGAGTTGCAACGCTTGCACCGGCAAGCGACGGGTGCGCTCGATCTGCCCGTGCAGCCAACACAGCCGGAAACTCCGGCGATGGAGCGGCTCTGGTTCGATCATCCCGAAAGCGACGTCCCGCGTTTGATCGTCGCGATCGAGCGTTCGCTCGGTCCTGTTTTGCGCATGCTGGGTGAGCGGCGACAGGCCGCGACAGAACTACTCGTCGGCTTCCGCTTTGAGTCGACGGGCGATCATCTCGAAACGGTGCGGCCCGCAGAACCGACGCTCGATCCGGTGCTGCTGCTCGATCTCGTGCGTCTGCGCCTGGAAGCGTTGCGTAAGTTGCCGGACCGCGTGGTCGAATTGATCCTCATCGGACGCGGCGTGGCCGCGACGACAGAACAGATGCGCCTGTTCCAGGAGCGGCCGCGACGCGACCTGGCCGCGGCGAGCCGGGCGCTGGCGCGCGTGCGCGCGGGACTCGGCGATGCCGCCGTGGTGCGGGCCGAGTTGCGCGAAGGACACCTCCCGGAAGGCAGCTTCACCTGGGAACCGCTCGAGCGAATTGGCGAGGCCAAGCCCCGCGAGAACGCCGAGGGCACGCTCGTGCGGCGGTTGTACACCCGGCCGCGCCCCTTGCCGCCGCGCCCGCGCCTCGAGCCCGACGGCTGGCTACCGCGCGGCATCGCCGACGGCCCCGTCGTACGCGTCACCGGCCCCTTCGTTGTCTCCGGCGGCTGGTGGCAACGCGAAGTCCACCGCGAATACCTCTTCGCCGAAACGCAACGCGGCGAACTACTGTGGATCTTCTACGACCGCATGCGCCGCCGCTGGTTCCAGCAAGGCAGCGTCGAGTGACGGGAACGTTTTCCTAAACCCGATTTTGGGGACAGGCACCAATTCCCCGCCTGATGGAGACGGCATGCCCGACTCCGATGGAAACGGTGCCTGTCCCCATGATTTCCGATGATTTCGTTGATCGTGTCTCGAAAGACGATCTCTACTTTACGATGAGCCTCGACCCGCACACCGGCCTTTGCCCGCTCTTCTGCAAGAGCAACTTCTCGTTCCTCGAGGGCGCAAGCCATCCTGCAGAGCTGTGCGAGACGGCGGCGGCGCTAGGCTACGAAGCGCTGGCCCTGACGGATCGCGACGGGGTTTACGGGATCGTCGAGGCCTGGGTCGAGGCGAAAAACCAGGGCGTGCGCTTGATCGCCGGTTCCGAGGTCACGATCGACGACGGCACGTCGATCGTGCTGCTCGCCGCGACGCGCGAGGGCTGGTCGAGCCTGTGCCGGTTGATCACTGCCGGGCGCCTGCGTTCACCAAAAGGTGAAAGCCGCGTGAGTTGGCCCGAGGTCGCGGCCCACGCGGCGGGGTTGATCGCATTGTGGGGTGGCGAGCGCAGCTTGCTGGCCGGCGAAGTCGAGCCATTCTTCGTCGCCCACGAGCTACGCGAGGCCTTCGGTGACCGACTTTACGCGATGCTCACGCGCCACCGACAGGCCGACGAGCCGCGGCGCGAGGCGCGACTCAAGCGCCGCGCCGAGCGCTTCGGCCTGCCGACCCTGGCGGCGACCGAAGTCCTCTACCACAAGCCCGCGCGGCGACCGTTGCAAGACGTCCTGACCTGCATCCGCCACCGTACGACGCTCGCTCGCGCCGGGCGACGGATTCGGCCGAACGCCGAACATGCGCTGAAGCCACCGCACCTGTTAGCGATGCTCTTCGAAGACGAGCCGTCCGCCTTGGCCCGGACGCGCGAGGTCGCGGCGCGCTGCACGTTCACGCTCGACGAGCTGCGCTACCGCTATCCGGCCGAACGGCTCCCCGATGGATCGACGCCCGCGGGCTGGTTGCGTGAGCTGACCTTAATCGGCGCGCGCGGGCGCTACGACGGCACGCCACCCGCCGATGTCACGGCCCAGCTTGAGCGCGAGCTGGCGTTGATCGACGAGCTCGACTACGGCGGCTATTTCCTGACCATGCACGAGATCGTGCGTTTTTGTCGTGAGCGCGGGATTCTCTGTCAGGGGCGCGGCTCGGCCGCGAATTCCACCGTCTGTTACTGCCTGGGGATCACCGCGGTCGATCCCGTGCGCCTCGGATTGCTGTTCGAGCGGTTTCTCTCGCGCGAGCGCGCCGAGCCGCCGGACATCGATCTCGACATCGAACACGAGCGGCGCGAAGAGGTGATCCAGCACGTCTACGCCAAATACGGCCGCAGCCACGCGGCGATGGTCGCGAACTTCATCCGCTATCGCGCGCGCTCGGCCGTGCGCGATGTGGGCAAGGTGCTCGGTCTTCCCGAAACCGCGCTCGACCGGCTGTCGAAATTGCTTTCGCACTACGGGGGTATGGAAGAAGAAACGTTCCTCCAGGCCGGCTTCGATCCCGAGCACCCGACGCACGCGCACCTGTTGCGCCTGGCGGGCGAGATCCTCGACTTCCCGCGTCACCTGTCGATCCATCCCGGCGGGTTCCTCCTCGGACACGAACCGGTCGCCGAGGTCGTCCCGATCGAAAACGGCTCGATGCCCGAGCGCACGGTGATCCAGTGGGACAAAGACTGCCTGGAAGAGCTGGGGTTGTTCAAGGTCGATCTGCTCGGCCTCGGCGCGTTGCACCAACTGCACTTGGGGTTCGATCTTCTCGCCGCGCATCACGGCGTCAAACTCGATATGGCCTCGATCCCGGCCGAGGATCCGGCGACCTACGAGCAGATCTCGCGCGGCGACACGGTCGGCGTATTCCAGATCGAAAGCCGCGCGCAGATGGCGATGCTGCCGCGCCTGCGGCCGCGGACCTACTACGATCTGGTGATCGAGGTCAGCATCGTGCGCCCTGGCCCGATCACGGGCGGGATGGTCCATCCCTATCTGAGGCGCCGCGCGGGGGAAGAGCCGGTCCTCTACCCCCACCCGTCCCTCGAGCCCGTCCTAGCCAAGACGCTTGGCGTGCCGCTGTTCCAGGAACAGGTGATCCGACTCGCCGTCGTCGCTGCGGATTACACGCCGGGCGAGGCCGACCAGTTGCGCCGCGACATGGCCGCCTGGCGTCGCTCGGGCCGCATCGAGCGCCATCGCGAGCGACTCGTCGCGCGCATGGAAGCGAAGGGCATCGCGCGCGCGAGTTCGCCGAACGCGTCTTCGAGCAGATCCGCGGCTTCGGCGAGTACGGCTTTCCCGAAAGCCACGCCGCAAGCTTCGCGCTGATCGCTTACGCTACGGCCTGGATGAAGCAGCACTACCCTGACGTCTTCACCTGCGCACTGCTCAATGCCCAACCGATGGGCTTCTACTCCCCGGCCACGATCGTCGAGGATGCCAAGCGCCAAGGCATCGAGATGTGCCCCGTCTGCGTCCGCGCCTCACACTGGTATTGCACGCTCGAAAAAGGTGCCTGTCCCCATTTTTCCGTGCGGATGGGGTTGCGCTTCGTCAAGGGCTTGGCGCGGGCGGATGGCGAGCGGATCGTCGCGGCGCGAGAGGAGCGGCCGTTTGCGTCGCTCGATGACTTCGTCGGGCGGGTGAAGCTCGACGAGGGGAAACTGGCACGGTTGGGGGAAGCGGGGGCGTTCGAAAGCTTCGGTGTCGATCGGCGTGAGGCACTGTGGGGCGTGCGCGGGCTGGTGCGGACGCCGCGGCCGGACCTGCCAGTCGCGGTCGAAGAACGCGCGCCGTTGTTTGCCGCGCTCGACGAGTTCGAGACGATCGCCTGGGACTACGACGCGACCTCGCACAGCCCGCGCGGACACCCGCTCGAAGCGCTGCGCGCGACGCTCGTCGCGCTGCGACTGCCCGATGCTCGATCGCTCAACGCGCTCCCCGACGGCCGCCGCGTGCGTTACGCCGGGGTCGTCATTTGCCGCCAGCGCCCGGGGACCGCATCCGGCGTGGTCTTCCTGACCCTCGAAGACGAGACCGGCTTCGTCAACATCGTCATCTGGAGCCAGATCTACGAAGAGCACTCGGTGCTGATCAAGACTGCTGCGTTCCTCGGGGTCACCGGGCGACTGCAGGTACAAGACGGCGTGACCCACCTCATCGCCGAATCTTTCTGGACCCCACATCTGACCGCCCGCCCACGTCATGGCGGCAGTCGAGATTTTCATTAGTCAAAGGACGCTTGTCCGCATTTATTGCCACGCGGTCCGAAAACGGCGAGTGGGATTAAGGGGAACGTGGTAGATCTAGGGGCACGATGATCGATGCGACGAGTTGCTACCGGGCGCTGCGGGCGCGGGATGGGCGGTTTGACGGGCTGTTCTTCGTCGGAGTGCGAACGACCGGTATCTATTGCCGGCCGATCTGCCCGGCGCGGACGCCGGCGGTCGAACGCTGCGAATTCTTCGAGCGTGCCGCCGCGGCCGAACGTGCGGGGTATCGCGCTTGTTTCCGCTGCCGGCCCGAGTTGGCCCCGGGATCGGCGAACGTAGATTCGGTCTCGCGACTGGCGCGAACCGCCGCCGCGAAAATCGACGAGGGCTATCTCAACTCGCATTCGCTCGACGAACTGGCGGCGGGTCTGGGCGTGACCGCACGCCACGTGCGCCGCACGCTCGAGCGCGAGATCGGGATCTCTCCGGTCGAGCTGGCACAGACGCGACGGCTGGCAGTGGCCAAACAGTTGCTCCACGAGACGCGCTGGCCGCTCGGCGAGGTCGCGCTCGCCGCCGGATACTCCAGCCTGCGGCGTTTCAACGCCCAGTTCCTCGAGCGCTTCGGCTGCGCGCCGTCGACGTTGCGGCGTGGACGGCAGAGCGCTTCGCTCAACGACGAGCCACTCGATTTGCGACTCGACTATCGGCCGCCATTGGACTGGGAAGGACTCCTCGCGTTCCTCGCCGCGCGCGCCATTCCAGGCGTCGAGGCGATCGAGGGCGACGAGTACCGCCGCACGCTCGTCATCGGCGATCGTACGGGCTGGATCGCGGTCCGACCCGAACGCGGCCACCTGCGGGCCCGGGTCGCGCTGTCGTTGCGACCGCGATTGATCGAGGTCGTTTCTCGCGTACGTGCCGCGTTCGACCTCGATGCCTCCCCCGACGCCGTCGCTCGCGTCCTGGAAACCGAACCGCTGCTCGCCACATCGGTCGCCGCAAGGCCGGGACTGCGCGTCCCCGGCAGCCTCTGCGGATTCGAGACCGCGATACGCGCGGTCCTCGGCCAGCAGGTCTCGGTCGTCGCCGCGCGCACGCTGGCGCAGCGACTCGTCGAACGCTTCGGACAAACCATGGACGAGCCGCGCGATGGGCTGACGAGATTCTTCCCGCGTCCATCGGAGCTGGCCGCCGTCTCGCTCGATGCGATCCGCGCAGTCGGCATGCCCTGTACCCGCGCGCAGACTTTGCTCGGCGTCGCGAAGGCCGCGCACGATGGCGGCCTCGATCTGACACCCAGCGCCGACCCGGTCACGACGCGTGTGACGCTGCGCGCGATTCCGGGAGTGGGGCCCTGGACCGCGGACTACATCGCGATGCGCGCTCTGCGCTTACCGGACGCGTTTCCGTCGAGCGATCTCGGAGTGTTGCGTCGTCTGGGTCTCACGAACGCAAGAGACGCCGAGCGTCGCGCCGAGGCCTGGCGGCCGTGGCGTGCCTACGCCGTGCTGCACCTGTGGCAATCGACACCGACCGGAGGCTGACCCGATGCAAAGACTGACCAAAGGCTTCGTGGAGTCACCACTCGGCCCCCTCGGACTCGTGGCGAGCGACGACGGACTGGTCGCCGTCGACCTCCCGTATCGCATCGACCGTGACAGCCCCGCGGCCGATCGGCACCACGCGGTCCTCGATCTTGCCGCGCGCGAGCTCGCGGCCTACTTCGCCGGATCGCTCCTGGATTTCACCGTCCCGCTCGGTCCTCCCGGAACCCCGTTCCAACACGAGGTCTGGGCGGCGTTGACGCGTATCCCCTACGGCGAGGTGCGGAGCTATGCCGACATCGCGCGCGCGGTCGACCGGCCGAATGCGTTCCGCGCCGTGGGCGCGGCGAACGGCCGCAACCCGATCGCGATCATCGTGCCCTGTCACCGCGTGATCGGCTCCGACGGCTCGCTGACCGGCTACGCCGGCGGCCTCGAATTCAAGAGCTGGCTCCTCGCGCACGAACGAAGCGTACGGCCCGCTTCCTTATCTGACGCACGACAGCTCTCGCTGCCCGGTTGAGGGGCGAGTGGCACGATTTTCATGACTCCTGTTCAGGGCTCGCGCCACGGCGCTCGGGTCAGATACCGATCTCTCTGCGCAAGCAGCGGGGCGTGCCGGGCGGGGTCCGTACGCGCGAGGGCCTCATCGACTGCGCGAACGGCTCGATCGTACTCGCCGCTTTCCGCGAGCGCCGCGGCCAGGACCACACCGGACGCAGGTTCCGTCGGACCCGCCAGCGCCGCGCAGCGCTCGGCCCAGACCAGCGCTTCGTCACCATTCCGGACGGTATCGTTGGGACTCGTCGCCAGAAACCACGCGAGGCCACAGGCCGCGTCGGCGCGTAGCTCATCGATCGCCAGCGCCTGGCGGTAGCGGTCGACGGCCTCGCGGTAGTCCCCCAGGCGAGCGGCGATTTCCGCAAGTCGCTCCAGAGCCGCCGCGAGGCTCGGACGCTCTTCCAGCGCCGTGATGTAGATCGACCGCGCTTGCTCGAGGCGGCCGAGCCGCTCGAGGCTCTGCGCCAGATTGAACTGCGCCTCGACGTAGGTGGGCCGCAACTCCAGCGCTCGCGCGTAACTCGTCACCGCCGTGCCTGGGTCGCCCAGCGCCGCCTGAACGGTCCCTAGATTGTTCCACGCCTCGACGAGGTCGGGCCGGATCGCGAGCGCGCGCTCGTAGTGCCTCGCCGCGCCGGAAAGATCGGCCTCGTCGGCCAGCAGATTCCCCATGTTGTTGTGGGCTACGTAGTTGTCTTGGGTTACCCGCAGCGCTCGATCGAATAGCACACGGCTGTCCCGCCATGTGGCAAGTTGGCGCCAACTTGCCCCGGCAAGCAGCAGTGCCGTCGTGGCCGCGCCGACGAGCACCACGCCGCGCCATCTCGGAAACCGGTCGATGCACTCGCCGGCGGCCCAGACCCCCGCAACGAGGATTCCGATCGACGGCACGTAGGTGTAACGATCGGCCAGCGCTTGGTTTCCGACTTGCACCAAGCCGACCACGGGTGCCAGGGCGACCGCGTACCAGAGCCCACCCGTGAGAACGTAAGGAAAACGGACACGCCAATGCCAGGCAGCGAACACGAGCAAACCGAGCGCGACTCCGGACACCAGCGCGGGGGTCACCAGACGAGCAAGGGGCGAATCCGGATACGTCAGGGACGGGTGGGGATAGAAGAACGCAAGGCCCGTCGGCCAGAGCAGCATCTTCAGGTAGACGCCGCTCGCGGCAACCGCGTTGAGCAGACGTGCGAGTGCTGGCACGTCGTCCAATCGGGCCACCGCTCCCCCGGCCTGCTGAGCGTAGAGAGTAATCACGGCCGAGATCGCAGACAGACCGAGCAGCGGCAGCTTTTCAACCACGAGTTCGCGCGCGCGTCGCGTCGACCAGCGGCCATATGGCCAGTAATCCAAGATGCAGAGCACAATCGGTAGCGTGACCAGCATCGGCTTGGAAAGCAGACCCGCGGCCAGTGCCGCCAGCACCACGAGATACCGCGCGATTCCCGGCGTTCGAACCCAGCGCGTCCATGCGGCGAGCGTGAGCAGCCAGAACAGCCCGGCCAGGAGGTCCTTGCGCTCCGAGGCCCAGGCGACCGACTCGACGCGCAACGGATGCACCGCAAACAAAAGCGCGACGACGGCGCTGCGGCCGGTCGCCGCGGTCAGCTCGCGCAGGACCCAGAAGAGCAGCGCCGCGACCACGCCGTGAAGCACGACGCCCATCAGGTGGTGACCTGACGGCGCGAGACCGAACAGGGAGACGTCGAGCATATGCGAAAGCCATGTCAACGGGTGCCAGTTGGCCATGTAAGCCGTGGAGAAGGCCCAGCGCACCCCGGCCCAGCTCAGCCCCGACCGCACTTGCGGGTTATTGACGATGTAGTCCAGATCGTCGAAGCGGACGAACTCGTGATGCACGGCAGGCGCGAACAGCGCCACCGTCGCCAGAAAGATTCCCGCGGCGATCAGGCCGACTCGTGAATTCTCGGAAAAGGTGACTGGCCCCAATTAATCCATCGCGGCAATCACGGCATCGCCGAATTCGGAGCAGCGGACCTCGGTCGCGCCCTCCATCAACCGTGCAAAATCGTAGGTCACCCGACGCGCTGCGATCGCACCGTCCATTCCATGGATGATGCAGTCTGCGGCCTCGATCCACCCGAGATACCGCAGCATCATCTCACCGGAGAGGATCACCGAGCCCGGGTTGACCTTGTCCTGATCGGCGTACTTCGGCGCGGTCCCGTGAGTCGCCTCGAAGATCGCATGGCCGCTCATGTAATTGATATTTCCTCCAGGCGCGATGCCAATCCCACCGACCTGCGCGGCAAGCGCGTCCGAGGCGTAGTCTCCGTTCAGATTCAACGTGGCGATCACGTCGAACTCTGCGGGCCGCGTCAAGATCTGCTGCAAGAAGATGTCGGCGATCGTGTCCTTGATCAGAACCCGCCCCAACGCCAGCGCCGCATCCTGTTCGGCGTTCGCCAACGCCTCGCCCCGAGCGGCGCGCGTCCGCTCCCACTGCTCCCAGGTGTAGGTCTTGTCGGGGAATTCTCGTTCGGCTAACGCGTAACCCCAGTTACGGAACGCACCCTCGGTGAACTTCATGATGTTTCCCTTGTGGACCAAGGTGACGCTCTTTCGGCGGTTGGCGATCGCGTACTCGATCGCCGCGCGCATGAGCCGCTCCGTTCCTTCTTGCGAGACGGGCTTCAGGCCGATGCCCGATGTCTCGGGAAATCGCACCTTGCGGTACATCGCCGGGAACTTCTCGCGCAGCAGAGCCAGTACAACCTTGACCTCTTCGGAGCCTGCGGCGAACTCGACCCCGGCGTAGATGTCCTCGGTGTTTTCACGAAAGATCACCATGTCGACCTTCTCGGGGTTCTTGACCGGCGACGGAACGCCCGCAAACCAGCGTACGGGGCGCAGACAGACATAAAGGTCAAGCAACTGCCGCAGCGCGACATTCAACGAGCGAATGCCTCCCCCGACCGGAGTCGTCAACGGTCCCTTGATCCCCACCAGATGCGACCTGAACGCTTCGACAGTCTCGTCCGGAAGCCAGTTCCCGGTCTTGTCGAACGCCTTCTGGCCGGCCAGGACCTCGCGCCAAACGATCGAGCGTTTGCCGCCGTACGCCTTGGCCACGGCCGCATCGATCACGCGCGCGGCCGCGCGCCAGATGTCGGGACCGGTGCCGTCGCCCTCGATGAACGGCAAGATCGGATGATCGGGAACGTGGAGCCTGCCGTTGCGAAGGCTCAGCATTTCGCCGGTCGGTGCGCTCATCGTCGACTCCTCAACTCGCGGGCC
>JANNRU010000265.1:0-3576 GCA_031401755.1 Acidobacteriota bacterium
AAAAATTAAAACATTTTTTTCGCCGTAGGGATGTGGGAACGGGCGTTGCAAGATGAGGAAGGGCAGCGTACAGCTTGAGTGAGACTAGGGTCCCTCTGGGAGGAGGCCCATGCTTCGATGGGTTCAAAATGATGGTCCACGGCGGGGAGCGGGCGCCCTGGCTCGACGACTTCTGCCGATCGCACTGGGTGCCGCGCTCGTCGCCTGTTCGATGGCCACGGCTGCGAGTCCGGTCACGCCAGAGGGACCGTCCCCGGCCGGCCGGCCGGTGGGCCTCGGAACGATCGACGATCCGGGAATTCTCGGCACCGAATTTCAGTTGCGCCTGGTTCGTCGCACAAGTCTCCAGTTGGAGTCGATCGCCGCAGCAGGCGCGATTCGAATGCCCGGGCGCACCTTCGACGAGGATGCGCTCTACGAGGAATTGACCGATGTTGTCCGCCGTGGCGCGGAGCGCGCGACGCGACGGGCGGTGAAGGAATACCTGATCGGGGTCACTGGAATCGAGGGTCGCCTCGGCCGCGCGAGGGAGAATCGCGAGGCCATGGTCGCTCGACCAGAGCGCTTTGACTATCAATTGAATTTGCTTCGCACCCGCCCCTCGGTGGGTTTGAGCTACGCGACGGGAGCCGGTAAATTCGGGCTGAAGCTCGGCAGTTCGAAGACGCTCCAACTCGGATGGCAAGCCCGCTCGAGTGATCAGGTGAGCGTCACGCTGCGCTACAACGCGAATGGCGAGTGGGCGATCGGCGGCAATATCCGCTTCTGATCGCTCACGATTCCGAGCGCGGCGGGACCGCCGAGCGTCCCGCGTGATCTTCACCTCCGAGCTTCCGAAAGAGCACTTCAGATTCGCCCAGCGCCTGCCCGGCGGGGAGGGGCACGAGCGCAGACTCCCAGGCCAAGTCCGTTAAACCGAGCGTGCGCCGGAGCCGTTCGGCCGAGAACGGCAGGAACGGGGCCATGAGCGTGGCTAGCGCCTTCACGGTCTGACAGGCGACGTTGAGAGTTGTGCCGCACGCCGCCAGATCTTCCTTGCGCTGGCGCCAAGGCTGCTTCTGATCGAAATAGACGTTCCCCGCGCGCGCGAGCGCCATCATCTCGCCGAGGGCCATCTTGAATCGAAACGCCTCCAACGCTCCGGTCGTCCGCTCGTGTTGCTCGCCAATCCGTTCGAGCTGGGCCAGATCGAGCGGCTCCCGCTGCCCGACTTCTGGAACGCGACCTTCGAAATTGCGCTGGACGAAGGTGGCGACCCGATGGATAAAATTCCCGAGCGTGGCCAGTAGCTCGCCGTCGTTGCGACGCACGAACTCGTCGTAGTCGAACGCTGCGCGCTGGGACTCGGGGGCGATCGCGGTCAGGTAATAGCGCAGCGGATCGGGTTCGTGGTCGTTCAGGAACTCTTCGATCCAGACCGCGGTGCCGCGGCTCTTGCTGATCTTCTCCTCGCCTCTACCGGGAATCCGGATGTTCAGGAACGAGTTGGCGACGACCTGCCATGGAAGCTGGAACGATCCCTCGGCCATCAGCATCGCCGGCCAGATCAGCGAGTGGAAGACGGTGTTGTCCTCGCCGATGAAGTGGACGATTCGACACGCGGGGTCCTTCCAATATCGGGAATAATCTTGCCAATCGCCGCCGCGCTCGCGGCAGTACGCGGCTGTGAACGAGGCGTAGCCGATCGGAGCATCAAACCAGACATAGAGAACCTTGCCTTGCGCATCGGGATCGGCGAGCGGCACGGGAACTCCCCAGGTTAGGTCCCTGGTCATCGCCCGCTCAGGCAAACCGTTGGCGATTTGCCCTAGAGCAAAATTGAGAACGCTCTCGCGCCACGGCGGTCCATCGGTCGGAGAGCGCTTCCCCTGCAACCAGCGCGCGAGAGGCTCTTGAAACTCCGGCAGCCGCAGGTGCCAGTGCACCGTGCGACGCGGTTCGGGGCGAACGCCGGTGATCGTGCTGCGCGGGTCGATCAGTCGTAAGGCGTCGATTGCGCTGCCGCAGGATTCGCACTGATCACCGTAGGCCTCGGGATAGCCACACTTCGACCCAGTGGCGAGCGTGTGATAGCAGGTGCCACGCACGAAGCGATCGGGGAGGAACTGCTTGGCCTCGGGATCGTAGAGTTGCTCGGTGGCTTGCTTGACGAAGTGGCCGCGGTCGTGGATCGAGCGGAAGAAGCTCTGGCACAACTGCTCGTGAAGGTCAACGAACCCTGGCTGGTGGGTTCCACCGTAAATGTCGAACTCGATTCCCATGCCGGCAAAATCCAGCTTCTGACGGGCATGGTAATGCGCCGTTAGCTCCTCGACGCTCCGACCCTCTTGACGCGAAGAGATCAAGGAGGCGACGCCGTTGTCGTCGCTGCCGCAGACGAACAGCGCCTCGTCACCCCGCTGACGCAGGTAGCGCACCCAGGAGTCGGCCGGGAGATAGGCGCCGGCGATGTGACCGACGTGAAGGCGTCCGTTCGAGTAGGGAAGCCCCGAGGTGACCACGAAACGGCGCTTCATCGCGCCGGATCGTAGCACGCGCCGTCAGTCTTTCGTGGGAGTCGGAACCGGTTCGCGGATAACGAGCGCTTCGGCGATGATCTCGACGCCGTCGCGCATTGTTCGCAATTCGATCTTGTTGCCGACACCCGCGCCGATCAACCGCGACTTGAACTCGTCGCCGCGGCCGAGCGGCTTGCCGTCGAGCTCGAAGACGACATCGCCCAGCCGTACCCCACACGCCTCTCCAGGACTGCCTGGCTCGACGTAGGAGACCATGACGCCGGAGTCCGCCGGGGCGCCGAAATGCTCGCGCAACGTCGTCGGTAGGTCGATCGCCTCGACCCCGATCCACCCCCGGCGGGGTCGCAAGACCGATCCATCGGCCGGCCGTGTTCCGAGGCGGACGCGCAGGTCGAACGGCTCGTCTCTTCGAGCGACCTCGAACGGAATCCAGCTGCCCGGCGCGTAGTCCCGCACTCGCCGCATCAACTCGGCGACGGTGGTCACTGGGCTGCCGTCAACCGCGAGGATCACGTCACGTGAGCGAAGCCCGGCCTCCTCTGCCGGGCTAGACTCGATGATCGCGCCGATCGCGACGCCGGTGAGCGGCGGCTCGGCGAGAGCACTGTCTTGTTCTCGCGGCTCCAGCATCACTCCAAGCCAACCCTGGGAGGACTCCTCCGCGCCGAAGGCCAACGAACCTGCGGCCATGAGGATGGCGGTCACGATTCGGTGAGTCCAGCGCCGTCGATTCACGAATCCCATGGGGCCTCCCATCTCGATCTGCCCTCCGATTCTACGGTGACGGAGTGGGGCGCGCCAAAAGAAAGCGCGTCGGCGACGCAGAATCAGCTGCGAGCCGGTCCGGCGGGCTCGCGGCGCTCGGACAGCGCGATCCCCAACCGTTCCAACTCGTCGAGTACCGGATCGTAAAGCTCCGGATCGGTGGGACCGACCACTCCCGGGCAGTCGATTTTGCCCTCGAGCAGGAGCCGGCCGGCGACCGCAGCGGGCAGCGAAACGGCTCGTGCGGTCGCCGATTCGCGCCCGGGCACCCCGCGCTCGACGAGCCACGAGC
>JANNRU010000266.1:0-4033 GCA_031401755.1 Acidobacteriota bacterium
GATTGAGGGTCCTTCGTGCGAGATCGGCCTCGGCCTCGGCCTGACGCAGGTTGGCCGCTTCGATCGACCGATCGAGCTCGACGAGGACGGTTCCCTCCGTCACCCTCCATCCGGGTTCGAAGGCGATCTTCTCGACGCGCCCGGATACTTCCGTACGCACGACGACCCCCTCGATCGCGGTCACGTTGCCGACCGAGGTCAGTGTCGACTCCCAGACCGCCGCACGGACCGAGCCGACCGCGACCGCCTCGGGTGGGGGCCCGCCGGCCTTCGAGGAGTCGATCAGCGTCATAATCTGCGACCCCTTGACGCCGGCGAGAGCGCCGAAGACGAGGACCACACCGAGGATCGCTGACGCTACTCTCAGCTTCATCTACGAATCCGCTGGTTCTAACGGCATGGGAGGATGTTAGCCGATGAAACCGGATCTGCCACGGGCTGCGCAATTCTCTGTATCCCGACCGGCTGGCGATCCTCAGCCTTCGATCGCGTTCGGGTCGATGCCATGCTTGCGGACGTAGTAAGGCAAATTGCGCTGATCGATTCCCAGGAGCCGGGCTGCTTCCTTACGAACCCCGCCGGAACGTCGAAGCGCCTCCAGCACCAACTCACGCTCCCGATGGCCGAGGTTGGCCCGCAAGCTCAACTCGGGGATCGCGGCCCCGGGAAGCTCGGTGAGAGCCCGCTCGGTCGAGAAGTCGAGCAACGCCAGCTCATCGGCGGGGTTGAGGATCAACGATCGTTCGATCACGTTTCGCAGCTCGCGCACGTTCCCGGGCCACGAGTAGCTCTTGAGATCCTCGAGCACTGCGGGTCCGATCACGGGCGCCGGACGGCCGAGGCGAACCGAGATCTCGCGGACGAAGTGCTCGGCGAGCGGAGGGATGTCCTCGATCCGGTCGCGCAGCGGCGGCACGACGATGCGGACGACGTTCAATCTGTAATAGAGGTCGCGGCGAAATCGGCCTCCGGCGATCTCGGATTCGAGATCGCTGTTGGTCGCGGCCACGATCCGCACGTCGACCCGCGTCGGCCGCGTGTCGCCCAACCGGTCGAATTCGCCGTCCTGCAACACCCGCAGGATCTTTGCCTGCGCGCCGAGCGGCATCGTCCCGACCTCGTCCATCAGCATCGTTCCGCAATTGGCGAGCACGAAGCGACCCTCTCGATCCGCCGTCGCCCCGGTGAACGATCCGCGGCGGTGACCGAAGAACTCGCTCTCCCACATCTCCATGGGAATCGCGGCGCAGTTCACGCGGATGAATGCGCTGCCCGCGCGCTGGCTCAGGTTGTGGATCATCCGAGCGAGTAAGTCTTTGCCCGTTCCCGATTCCCCGAGAAACAGTACGGTCGAGTCGGTCGGCGCCGCCGCCTGCACGCGCTCGAGGGTCCGCCGCCAAATCGCGGACTGACCCAGCGGCCGGTCGGGCGATGAAGTTCCGCCGCTCTTGCGCAAGTGATCCAACTCGCGTCGAAGCGCGCGACTGGAAACCGCGCGCTCCAGCGCCACGTCGAGCACGTCCGGATCGGCCGGCTTCAAGATGTATTCGCTGGCCCCGGCCTTGATGCAGGCAACCGCGGAAGCGATCGTTCCGTGACCGGTCAGCACAAGGACCGGGATCTCCGGTGCCGCCGCCCGCACTCGCCGCACGACGTCGATCCCGTCCTCCGAGCCGAGCTTGAGATCGGTGAGCACGACATCGATCGGCGCGTGCGCCAGGCAATCCAACGCCGCCTGCGACGAGACCTCGAGATCCACGTCGTATCCCCGCGCACGCAATAGCTCGCCCAACGAATCGCGGACGTAAGCCTCGTCTTCGACGACGAGGACACGACCTCGATGTTTGGCCGTCCGCATTCTATCCAGCCTCCTCGATCGACGGGACCGCGGCGAGACGAACGCGGAATCTCGCGCCTCCCGAAGGGCGGGAATCCACAGTCAACTCACCGCCATGTTGGCGAACGATCGTATCGCAGATCGACAACCCGAGCCCCGACGAGTTCTTGGTGGTCTGGAAGGGCTCAAAGATCCGCTCCCGCAACGGCTGTGGAACTCCGGGACCGCGGTCGGCGACCTCGGCGACGACCCACGCGCCGTCGCGCCACGTGTGCACGAAGACGTCTCCACCCTCGGGCTGCGCCTCGCAGGCATTGAGCAACAGGTTCAGGAAGACCTGGCCGAGCATGAGAGCGCTTCCGTTGACCAATTCCGTCCCGGCCAACTCCGAATCGAAGCGAATCGCGCTGAATTCCTCGCGCGAGCCGACGAATTCGACGGCCTGTCGCAGGACGTCATTGAGATTCAGCGGCACCATCTGCGGCGTTGCCGGATCGGTGTGGTCCAGCACGCGTCGGACGATCCCCGCGGCGCGCTGGGCGCCCTCGTCCACGCGACCGAGGTGGCGCAGCGCGGCACTGCCGTCGCCCTCGACGACGGCATCGCGGGCGAGTCGCAGGTAGTTGGACAGGCCGGCGAGCGGGTTATTGATCTCGTGGGCCATCCCGGCGGCGAGGCGACCCACCGTCGCCAGTCGCTCGGCGTGGAATAGTTGACGTTCCAACTCCCGGACTCGCGCATGTTCTTGCTCGCGCGCCTCGAGCCAGCGCCGCCGACGAGCCTGATGGATCGCGAGCATCCCCAGTGCGAGGGCCAGCGCCATGATCGCGAGGTTGAGCAGGATCGCGCCGCGGTAGCGCGAGGCGATCGGCTCCAGCAGCGCGATCGCCGGATCGGTCCCGCGAACGCAGCGCAGCCTCCACGGGCCGGCGACGCTCCACCCCTCCGTCGCGACCGCGACCTCCTCGACATCGCTCGCCGCGGAATCGAAGTCGGGCGCGACGACAAAGAGCGCTCCGGCGCTGTCGGCAAGCGCACAGCTCAGATGGCTCGCTCCGTTGCGAGTCGGGCCACCGACGAGGACCGGACCGGCGAGTGCCAGTTCCAGCGACGCTGCGGCCAGTTCACTGTCAGCGCGTCCAAAGATGGGGGAACTCCCGCGGATTCCCGACGACTGTACGCTCTCCGAGCGCGAACCGGAAGAACTCCCGGCCGGTATCCAGTAGCCCGGAATACCCCGCGGCCGGCCGGCCTCGAGCAGCGCTGCGCCGCTCGGCGACCGATAGGTCATCGATGCAACCTCCGGATGACCACGCAGGAACAGGATCAGATCCGCGCCGACCGCGGCCAGTATCGATAGCTCGGGCGCCCGTTGGACGGATCCCGGAGGAAATTTGGCGAGCGCCGGAGCGCCGCTCAGGAACCGCAGGTCGGCACGGATCGTCGACAGCGTGCCCTCGATCGCGCGCGCGCGAGCTTCAACTTCGATCCGGGCGAACCTGCGGGACGACTCGGTCACACCTTTTCGGGCTCGCGCAATATCCCGGATTCCGGCGATGTTGACGGCGAGTGTTGCGACGAGCAAAGCCAGCGTCAACCATCCCACGTGGCCGAACCGCCAGGCCGTGGAGCGAGTGGTCATTTGGAGCCGGTCGATGATAGCAGCGTCAACGCGCTCCCTGGACGCCCTCACTCCGAGTTTCGTTCCGCGGGCGCAAGAAATTCTCGAACACGTGGATCGCTAGCGCCCGTCCGTTCTCGAGACCGACCTGGTTGTCGTACTGCCAGTGAATTCCGCCGTAGATCCGACTCTGACCGGCCTCCTCGGCCGCCTCGGAGAAACTCGACCAACTACGAACGACCCCGGGCAGCACCAGCGGCCAACGCTGGGGATCGGGTGACGGGGCGGAAAAAGCAATCGCGTCGGTTCCGAAGAACAATTCGAGAATCTTCGACGAGGTACCGCTGAAAGTGCTGTGCCCCGAGGTATAGCTCGGAAATGGTGGGGTCGGGATGAGCGGCGTCCACGCCGGGTCGATCTCGGTCTCCGGATTGCCGTCCTCGACGGCGAACTGGGTGATCGCCGTGTAGGGGCGCAGATGATCGTAATGATACTTGTTGTCCCAGGCGACGATCGCGGCGTCGGCTTGTGCGAGGCTCAACAACGCGAAAAGGCGCGCGTTCTCGATCAAGGTG
>JANNRU010000267.1:0-5021 GCA_031401755.1 Acidobacteriota bacterium
TCCGACGTGCCGGCCTACGGAGCACTAACCCTCCGCAGCGCGACCTGCAGCGACGGTGTCGTGGCCGGCATAGCGACTTGTGACGACGGGAACCGGATCGGCGGAGATCAGCGGGGTCTGCCTGCACGGCTGTGAAGGCCGACTTCTCCAACGATCCGGTCCCGGACCGTCGGAATGCATGCCCCGTTCGATCAGGCCCGGGGGCTACGAAGCGCCAGGACGACCAGGCTCGAAGATCTCGAGCCAATGCTCGATGTCAGCTTCCTTTTCGGGTTTTTCCGCCCCTGCCCGCTCGCGCATTTTGGGCCGGAACCGATCGGCCCGCTCGACGCGAGCCTGCAGGTGGCGGCACTGATCGCCGAGCGAGCGGTCGCTGGTCACCACCGTGATGCCCCGGGGGTCTTTCGAGCGCCGAATCGCTTCGAGGATCAGGTCGTCCGCGCTGCGTCCGTGTCCGGAAAAGCGAACGTTCCCAGGGGGCGCGACCGGCGGCGTGGGCCCGTCGAAGACGATCATCAGTGCACGGCCGTGGTCCCGGGCCCAGCGGTCGAGATCGCGAGCGAGGGTCCGGCGTTCGCCGTCGGAGCGCGAGCGTCCTGCCCAGGTGCCGAGCAAATTGTCCCCATCGACGATCCAAGGCATGGCCGGTCAGCCTCCGAACAGTCCCTTGAACGATCCGCTGGAGCCACGAGTCTCTGCTTCCAACTCGCCGAGTAAGCCGGCCGCAGCCACGTTGTCCGGATCCCAGCGCAACGCCTCGCGCAGCGCGGCCACCGCTTCGGGCTTGCGCTGGGTCTTGCAGTAGAGGTCGGCGAGCGCGACCTGGGCCGCCGCATTCGTCGGCTCGAGCTCGATCGCGCGCCGGAGGTGTTGTTCGGCGTCGACCCGGCGCCGCGGATTGCGCACGAGGACTTCGCCTAGGGTCTCGTGGTACAGCGACTGCAACCCATCCAGTTCGACGGCGTTCTCGAGGAAGGTGACCGCGTCTGCGTGGCGTCCCCGGCCGAGAAGGATCTTGGCGCGTGCGTAGTTCTGACGCGCGAGCGAAGCGGTGTCCTGCTCCGGCTCTGCGCGCTGGGTCTCCTCCGTCCCGCCGCGTTTGGTATCGTATGCGGCACGCAGCTCGGGCTCGTAGAGGGTGTTGTAGGCCTCGGTCACCTGCGCGAAGTAGGTCTCGATCGCGCCGAGGAGGTTTTTCAATGTCCCTTCGCGGAAGCGATCGGGGTGGTAGCGACGGGCGAGGAAGTAGTACGCGTTGCGGACCTCGTCGCGGGTTGCAGTCATCTGCAGTTCGAGGATCGCGTAATAGTCGGCCTCCTCGGCACGCCGAATTCGAGCGAGGATCTCGTCTGCGCTAACCGGCTCGGCCATCGCGTCGAGCACGCGTTTCGATTCTCGCCGAGTTTCTACGTAGGGCTGGATCACGCCGAGCAAGATCAGGGCGTAGACCGCCCGTAGAGTCGGCTCGGCGGCCACGGGCGACTTGCCGGCGATTTCGGCGAGCTGCGGTGTGCCGTCACAGCGCTGGATCAGGTAGTCGACCACGGTCGTTCGAAGCGAGTCGTCGACGAGAGACAATCGGTCCTGGCGGACGAGTGGGCGCATCGTCGCCGCGCCGATTTGCGTTCGAAGTTGCGAGAGTCCCTTGGGATGCTCGGCCGCGTAGTCGAAGATCAACACCGGTATCGGCAGCGACACCGTGACCTCGCCGGCAGCGTTGGGCCGTCCCGCTTCGAACGAGACTTCACCGAATTTGAGCTCCAGAGACGCGGCCAGGATTTGCCGAGCGAGTGCGCCGATCGCCGACTCGAGCGCCAAGCGCGAGAGCAGCTCTTGTTCGAGCAGAACCCCGGAGAGCTTGCACTGATGCTTGGCACACCAGGTCGAGGCGGCCTCCAGAGTTCGCGAATCGATCAGTCGACGCCGGACGAGCATCGCGCCGAGCTGCTCTTCCACCAGATTGGACGCGACCCAGCCCAGCCGCCCGTCCACGAGGCAGAACAACCGGACGAGCCGGCCCGAGACGAGGCGCACGATCCCCGACCGCCGGTCGATCGCCGGCGACGCTAGGGCCTGCCCGAGAGTGCGCGAGAACAACAGGTCGGACTTCATGGGATCCCACCCCGAGCGACCGCCGTGGCCCAGCGGCGGGCGAGGCCTTTGTGGTGTTCGCCGTAGACCGCGCGGAGCGCGTCGTCGATCGATTGACCGTCTCCCAGACGCTCGAGCAGTTCGACCATACCGGCGGGTCCGCGAAGCGAATGCAAGTAGAGCGTCAGGGACAACGCCATCGGGTAGGAAAATCCGTCGGCCTCCCAACTCTCCGGCTCACCCTTGGCGAGGCGTGCGGCGATCGCGCGCCGATCGGTGCGTCCGAGCGACTTGCCTTCGGCTTGCTGCGCCAGTCCCTCGTGCAGCCATCGCGGGCAGTTCCCGCGACTCTTCGAGTGGACGACCGCGTGAGTCAACTCGTGGCGCAGCACGTCGCGTCCCCGCGAGTCGAGCTTGCGCAGCCCGCCGAGCGGTACGCGAATCTTTCCGTCGAAAACGCCGCCGACCCAGCCCGGGCTCTCGGTGACGTCTCTGAACGCGGAGTCCGGGTAGATCAGGGCCGTGATCGGCTGGGACGGTGTATGCCGAAATTCACCAGCAAGATCCCAGAACTGTTCTTCCAGGTACGCGATCATCTCGTTGGCGACTTGCCGATCGATGTCGCCGTCGAAGCGCGCGTTGAAGTGGGCCGTCCGAATCGTCTCGTAGGTCCGGCCGACGTGCAATTCGCGCTCGCCCTTGAGGATCTTCTCGCGCAAGCGGTCGCCGGGGGCGACGGCGAACGCACTGCGCCAGGAGCGCAATCCGTCTTCGACGCGTTCCTCGCGATTGCGAAGATCCCCCAGGAGCTCGAGCAAACGAGGATCGTCGGGGGTCTTCACCAGGCCGTCGAGGACTAGGCCCAGCGCCAGCACGTCCTGGTCGAGCGCCAGGCGTGCGATCGCCGCGCCGAGCCGCGCCGCGCCCAGCTCCGGCGACTGGCGCAGCAAGCTTTCGAAAGCGTCGGCGGCGATCGAAAACTCGCGCCGCTCGAGCGCCTCGCCCGCGAACTCCATACGCTCGGCGACCGTTTCCATGGACAGGGCGGGCTCGGGCGATGGAGCGGGATCGGGCGCGCGCGCCGGGCTCCTGTTCTCGCCGCCGTGGGTCGATCCGCGCGGTTCGACCGCGACGACCATCGAGCGCGGGATGCCGATCGTGCCGGCGGTCCCCTCGTAGTAGAGCGTCTCTCCCTCTACCCACCACGCAACGGCCTGGATCTCGCCTCCACCCTCGAGTCGCAGGCGATCCGCCGCAGCCGGCAGGCCAACCAGCGTCAGCCCTAACGCGACCAGCGATCGGACGCCGCGGGCCGTCACGGCAGTAGCTCGGTCACGCGTCGCGCTTGCGGCTGCCCCAGGACGCGAACCGAAGGGCTGAGATCGTCGGCGCGAGCCGCGTCCTCCGCCGTGCGGTAGGGCCCCCAGCAGATGCGAAAACAGGGGTCGTCACCGATTAGCGCCGGCAACAAGTGGAGACGGTGGTCGGCGCCGGCCGCGACCAACGCTTTTTCGGCGTTGGCCGGATCGCAAACGGCCGCAATCTGGAGGATCCACGGGTCCGCCGTGGCCCGCAGGCGTCCGGTATCGGTGCGTGCGCGCTGCGCCAGCGTTTCGAGAGTCTCATCCCGTGGGGTCTCGTCAGGTGCGGGGGCCGACTCCAGTAATTCAACCGTGTAGGCGGCGGGATTCGGCGCGAGTTCCACGGAGATCGCCCCAGCGGCTCGTCGGTTCCTTGCCAGGGTCGGCTCCGGGCCGGCCTGTAGCGACAGTGCGAGGACCAGGATTAGCAGGATTCCGCCTCCGAGGAAGATGGCGTCGACCGCCGGAGGCCGATCCGGCGGGGTAGCGCTCGTGTCTCCGGCGGGATCCGTCGGCGTTGAAGGCATGTTCTTGAACTCGGTGCGCCACTAGGCGCAGCTTCCCGGCCGAGGCCTGGGTCATTGCCGGGTAATATAGGGCGTCTCGGCCCGGACGACCCGCGGCCCATTATAGGGGCGCGGGAGCGGGTTAGCCCTCAGTGGATCGCGCGAAAAAAACGATCCAGCCGCGCATCGACGACCAAATGGTAGAGCTTGGTCACGAGTGACCACGGGGTGACCTCGCCGGTCTGCCGATCGGCGGCCGCGCCGGAAGCCGTCGAGTACAGGACGCAGATCGCGCGGCCACGGAGCAGGTCGCGGTGCACCTGTCCCCAGACCCGGCTGTCGGCGGACGCGTTGCGGTGATCGCCAAACACCAGGTAGTGCTCAGGCTCGACCTTGACCGGCGCGAGGTTGCGTCGGGGATCGGCGAGTCGGTGCTCGTCGAGCACGTAAGGCTCGGCGATCGCCCGCCCGTCGACCCATAATCGTCCGTCGCGCAACTCGACGGTCTCACCCGGCAGGCCGATCACGCGCTTGATGAAGTCCTGTTCCGGTGCGGGTGGGTAGCGGAAGACGACCACGTCGCCCCGCCGGACGTCGGCGAGCGGTAGCACGGCGTGCTCCCAGTCGAAGGTCGTCGGCGCGTAGCGGAACCGATCGACCAGCACCGTATCCCCGATGAGCAACGTCTGCTCCATCGATCCCGACGGGATCTCGGATTGCATGAAGACGAAGCCGCGGGCGAAGACGATCAGCAGGCCGCAAACGATAAACGTTTCGAGCCACTCGCGTATCACGCCGCGAGGGGGCGTGTCGTCGATTGGTGCGGGGTTGCCCCTCGAAATCGCGGTGCCTTGGCGTCCTCCCATCGTCATTCTCCTGCCGCGTCCGTTCAGCGGATGATCTGAAAACAGCGCTCCCAACGCGAGCCGGGCACGAATCTAAAAATCTTCTCGCCCCACGAGCGAATCCGCCGCTCCAACGGAACGTAGGTCCCTGAACTCGCCTCCTCGATGGACCACCAGATGATCAACGCCCTGCCCTTCATCAAGTCCCGCGGTACCTG
>JANNRU010000268.1:0-2022 GCA_031401755.1 Acidobacteriota bacterium
CTCGAACGTCACCTCTTCGACCGCGTCCCACGGTATCGCCGCCCTCAATCGTCTTACGAGTGACCGGAGTTGCGCCGCGGAGAGGAACGACGGCGTCCCGCCGCCGAAGTAGACGAACTTCGGTTTTCGGCCGGCGAGCGCGGAACGGACCGCGAGCATCTCCGTCTCCGCAGCGAGCGCTTCGAGATAGCGCCGGACCTCCGCGGCGTTCTTGTCGGTGTAGACCTTGAAGTAACAAAACTTGCAGCGACGGCGACAAAACGGGATGTGAAAGTAGAGCCCGAGCGTCGCGGAACCACCCGGGCGGTCGAGCGCCGCGTACGCCCTCGCCAACTCGCTCGCGGTCCAGAAAGAATAAGGAGGGTAGTTCGAAACAAAGACGCTGCCGATCTCCGTCTGCTGCCGCTCGCCGCCCGACATCGCGGGGTCCGATTTCGTCATCGCCCCGTCTCGTTGCTCTTTGCGCCAAAGCAGATCACCTGGCCGCCCTGCCCGGCCACGACCAGTCGCCCCGCGGCGAGCGCCGGTGCCCCGAGGATCGGCGCCCCGGTGTCGAACGCCCAGATCTTCCGTCCACTCGCCAGATCCAGTGCGACGACCTTGCCGTCGGTGACGCCAAACCAGACTAGATCTCCGGCCAGGACGACGGAACCGTCCACTTTCGCTGCTGCCTGCCAACTCCAGAGGAGTTTGCCCTCCTGCGCGTCGAGCGCGTGGACCATCCGATCGCGACCGCCCAAGACCACGATCCGCCCGTCGGTCGCCGCGGAGGACAGGAACGGGAACTTCCGTTCGGGATGCTCCCAGCGCCAGACGATCTTGCCCTGCGCCAGATCGACGGCCAGCACCTCGTTGTCATAGCTCCCGAAGTATGCGCGATCGCCGCTGACGGCCGGGCTCGCACCGACGTATCCGCCGACGGGCACGCTACGGACGACGACTCCGTCGGCGAGGCGCACGACCCGCAGATTGCCGTCACAACCGACGGAGATGGCGTTCTCGCGCCAGATGGCCGGCGTGCCGTAGACATAGCCCCCGGTTTCGACTCGCCACAGCGCCTTACCGGTCTTCAAATCGACCGCGTGGATGAAAGTGTCGTTCGAACCGAACAGCGCGGCCGGCCCGGCGAAGTTCGGCGACGATGAGATCTCGTCGGCGACGCGAACCACGAAGCGCGGCTTTCCCGTCACCGCGTCGACCGCATGAAAGCCGCCGGACTCGTCTCCGACGAAGACGACGCCTCCGTGGTGGGCCGGCGATCCCTTGAGCGGAGCGCCCGCGGCGTAGGACCAGAGCTCGCGGCCGTTGGACAGATCGACCGCGGCGAGTTTCCCGGCCATCGAGCCGACAAAGACCCGGCCGCCGGCAATGATCGGCGAGCTTTCAAAGCCTGCATCCGATTCATAGAGCCACAGCGGCTCGAACGTGCGCGGCTGGACCGGTGCGGCGACACCGGTCAGCCCGGGACCGCCCCGAAAGCTCTCCCAACTCGCAGCGGAATCCCCGGCCCCACTCGGGGCGGCGACGATCGTCGAGGCCCACGCCACAATCGTCGCGAGGCCGATACACCGTGACTCAAAACGCTGCTGCATAGAGGACCTCGAACTCCCGGCGCCCCAGCGGGCGTGGATTGTATCTCGCGGTCCACTGAGCGTCCGCATCCTCGGCGAGTCGTGGAAGCGCTCCTGGCGGCACGCCCAACTCGCCAAGGGTGCGCGGTAAACCAGCGATTTTCCGGTGCGACTCGATCGCCTCGGCCATCGTTCGGCATCCGCCAACATCCGCGATCGCCAGCAGCTCCGCGTAGCGCCTAGCGGTCTGCGGATCGCCGGCATTGTGGCGCACAACGTGCGGCAGCATGATCGCGACCGCGACTCCGTGGACCGTATTGAATCGAGCGGTCAACGGGTTCGCCGACGCGTGCGCCGCTCCGAGCATCGAGTGTTCGATGGCGACCCCGGCGAAATGAGAGGCGATTAGCAGGCTTTCCCAGGCCTCCGGGCGGTCGTCGATCAGGGCCGC
>JANNRU010000269.1:0-6645 GCA_031401755.1 Acidobacteriota bacterium
ACGCGGTGGGCAATCGCGAGCGGCCTGTGTGGGTCCGCGCATCGATTGGCTCGACGTCAGCCCCCTCGTGCTCGAACGCGCGGGGTTTCCCGACCCGGAAGATCTGGGCGGGGAGGGTCCCGTGGACTGTAGTCGGGATCCCACCCGTCCCTTCGGGAGTGTTTCGACCTTCGGGCGACGAGCGAGCGGATCGGGCCCGGCGACCAGCGCATTTGACCCGGAGCTGGTCGAACGCCTGCGGTCCCTGGGTTACCTTGATTGAGACGGCGCGCACGACTTCCATTGCTGGGAACCGCGGATGACCGTAAACTCAGGGGGGTCCGGTGCGAGGAACTGCTGGAGGTGTGTCGTTGAGCCCCGGGGAAAAAATCCGTAGAAATCCCAGCACGGCGTTTCGTCCGGTCGCGGACGAGGGCGGCCTCGTCGTGATTCCCAAGCGATCTGAGGTCAAGGTCCTGAATCCGGTGGGAAGCAGGATCTACGAACTGCTCGACGGGACCCACAGCCGCGAGGAGATCCTCACCATTCTGGTCGACGAATTTGATGTGACTCGCGAGGCCGCGGGCGCTGATTTCGATGGCTTCATGGCCGATCTCCGCGAAGCGGAAATGCTCGACGAGGCCGGCATGAACGCCGAGGGGGGGGCGAGATGAGTGAGAACGCCACGCCGGGACCGAACCCATACCAACGGTTGGTCAACACGGCCTTTGCCAAGTCCCTTCCGCTGAACTGTCAGATCGAGCTGACCTACCGCTGCAATCATTTGTGCTCGTTTTGTTACAACTCGCCGACAGGCGCTCGCGAAATGTCGACCGAACAGGTCTTCGTCGCCCTTCGCCGAGTCGCGGATTTCGGAGTCCTCTACTGCACCCTCACGGGAGGGGAGGCGCTCTGCCATAAGGATTTTTTCGCTATCGCCGCCGAGGTTCGGCGTCTGGGGATGGCGTTGCGGGTCTATTCCAATGGCTACTTGATCGGTGACCCGAAGGTCGCCCAACGGATCGCCGATCTCGACCCGATGGAGGTCGAGATCTCGATTCACGGCGCGAAACCGGAGACCCACGACGCCTTGACCCGGATCCGCGGGTCGTTCGAGCGAACGGTGCGCGCCATCGAGAACCTGAACGAACTCGGCGTCAAGGTCGTTCTCAAGTGCCCGATTACGAGGTTGAACCAGAACGAATTGTTCGAGATCAAGGCGCTGGCCAAACGGCTTGGGCGCCGAATGATATTCGATGCGGTGATCACACCGAAAGACGACGGGACGCTGGACCCGCTGGCGCTGCGGGCCGACGATGAGTTCCTGGAGCGCTATTGGGGCGAGTGGTACGAGACGCTCCACGATGGTCTCCTGCCCCCCCGATCGAATCACTGCGCTTCGGACAGTTCGGCCAATTGCGGGACCGGCCGGGCGGGGTTCACGCTCGACCCGTACGGAAACGTCCTGCCCTGTGTGGCCCTGCGGCGGCCGGCGGGGAACGTGCTGGAGGTCGAGCGGCTCGCCGATCTCTGGCACCAGTCGCCGGTCCTCAATGAAGTACGCGACTTGGCCGTCGTGGCCCGACAGAAGCTCGACCAGCACCCGAATGGCCAGTTCTTCGTCTTCTGCCTCGGGGTGGCCGAAAACCAGACTGGAGATCCGCTCGCCGTCTACCCGCAGGCCGAGATCAACGCCAAGGCAGTCCGACGGCACTACGAATTGCTGCAGATCGGCCGGAAATCCGGGGCGGCTTAAAAAAGAAACTTGAATTATTGGAGTGGGCAGCGTATAAGTAGCTCCGCGCCGGGGATTGAGAAGTATCGAGGTCCTCGGAACGACTAACGGAATGTCTCAAAAGAGGTTCAGGGGGAGGCTTATGAAGAAGACTTACGAACGCCCGGCGATCATCCACACGGAAAAGCTCGAGGCTCGGGCGGTCAGCTGTAACAAGGGAGATGACTCTTGCAGCGCCGGTGGATCGATCCAGAGCTGATCGAGTTTCGAGTCCAGCCGGGGCCGGTTTCAGCCGGTCGCGGTGGATTGGTTGCGCTTGGAAAGGCCCCACCGTGGGGCCTTTCTGCTTTTTTTCAGTTGATTCCGTTTGGCATCGCCCCCCCTCCGGACGTATAAAGAAAAGTTCCGACGGAGCGCCGGGCGGTTCGGTTGAACAGATGCGTGGCCGTCCAACTCCTTCCCGCAGGGTCAGGTGGCGCTCATGAAGACTCTCCGCGAGCTGCGAAACGTCCTTTTTGTCGGCGGCCTGGCGGTGTCGCTGCTCCAGGCAAGCGCGTCGACTGCGAGCGAGGTCAGCCCCTCCGAAAGGGCGCAAGGACTCCAGCTCGTCTCAGCCGACCGGGAGGGGGTCACGTTCCGGGTCGAATCCGCTCACCCGGCGCTTGAGATCCAGCCGGACGGAAGTTGGAAGATTTCCGCGCCGGACCTGACCACCGCGGAGCAGCGGATCGGGTATCCGGATCTCCCCACTCGGACCCTACTGGTGGCGATTCCGGCGGACGCCGAACCGCGATTGGAGGTCCGCTGGGCCTCCGAGCCCGTTCGATGGAACGGCTCGCCGCGCGCGGTCGCACGTCGCGAGGTGGAACTGGACCGCGACGCCGTAGAAACGCTGGGATCCGAGTCGCTCTCCGATGAGCAACGTGTCGAGATCTATCGCAGCGGAATCGAGAAGGCCTACGCCGGGCGAGAATCACGATCGTTCGCGCTCCGTTCGTTCCCGGAGGCACCGGCCTGGCTCGGAAAGACCGGGGTCTTCCGAACTCAGCGTTACGTCGAGGTCCACGTTGCCCCCGTGCGACACGACGGGATCCGTCGAGGAATCGAGTGGACCCCCGCGTTCGAGATGCGCGTGCACTTCGATGGGGCGGGGACGATCGGATCTCAACGCGCGGAGACGGGCTCCTCGCCGTTCGAGGTCGTTTACCGTAACTTGTTCCTCAATTATTCCCAGGGAAGAGAGTTTCGTCTCGTCGCGGAGGTCGAGCCCGGAGGCTCTGAGGCGAATGCGACGCTCGGGAGCCCCGGACTCCGCGCTCGCGTCCTGGTCACGACGGACGCGCCGAGACGACTCGATTACGCCCGCCTCCAACCGCTTGGCTTCCACCTGCACCCGATCTCGACTTGGCGCTTGACCACCCGGGGAGAGCAGGTCCCGTTGCGGGTGCTGGACGACGGAGACGATTTGCTCGAGCCGGGCGAATGGGTCGAATTCTACGGCAAGTGCCAGGACGACGAACCGAAGACCGTATTGAGCACGGACGAACCTTCCCCCACCCCGGATATCTTCGAGTATCGGGACTTCAGTGATACCAACGTCTACTTCTTGTCCGTCGAGAGTGGGCCTCAACCGGCAATGTCGACGCGCGGCGCGGCGCCCACGTTGACCCGTACGCCTCCCAGCTTTTTTACGGAGACCGCGCATCTCGAGGTCGATGATGCCTGGCGGCCTTTGGGCGGCGCGGACCCCTGGTACTGGGCACCGGCGACGTGCGCGACCTCGAACACCGGGTGCCCGAACACGCGCAGCGTCACCGTGCCCCTGACCGGACTGGCGCTGTCGGCCCCGTCGGCACGGGTCCGCTTGCAGATGCGCGGGCTGTCGCCCTTCAGCTACCAGGACGATGTCGACGTCGACCCCGATCATCTGACGCGGGTTCGTTTTCGCAATTCGGCCTCGGTCACGCTTGCGGCCGACGATGAGGCCTGGGATGGTCGTATCGTGTTCCAGCACGACTTCAACTGGTTGTTTCCGGGAACCGGGGCGGGCCTGACCGATCCGATGACGGTCGATCTGGAGATGCTGCCGATCACCCCGTCCCGGCCGAACGACGTCATGCTCGACTTCATCGAGATCGACTACCCTCGAACCTTTACGGCGAACGGCGATCAATTGATCTTCGAGTGGCCCGACGAAGATGCCGAGTTCGTCGTCTCCGGCCTCGTCGATCCCGCACCAGAAGTTTGGGAGATTACGCTTCCTGCCGGCGAGATCGCGATTCGCGCGATTCGTCTGACAGGTGGAACGGTCAGCGGATCGGGACCGTACTCGGTCCGATTCCGGGTCGATCAGGATCCGTTGATTCCGGACGGATCGTCACGGCGATTCGCGGTTTTCGGTGGCGCGGGAACTACGCTGATCGGGCCGGCGGAGATCGCCGCCGACACCATTTCCGATCTCAAGAATAGCGCTCAGCAGGCCGACATGATCGTGATCGCGCATCCCGCCGTGCTCGATGCGGCCCCGGGTGCCTGCGTGGGTGCGAATCCGACCGGGTGCCTGTCCGAACTGCTGGCGTTTCGGGCCACCCCTGCTGGAGGGGGCCTCACGTCCAAGATCGTCCGCCTCGACGACATCGAAGACGAGTTTAACGATGGCCTATCGGGGCCTGCGGCGATCCGCGAGTTCCTGCGCTGGGTCCTGTCGACGACTCCGGGGGAAGGCTGGCAGGATCCGCGGCCGGCCTACGTGATGCTCGTTGGCGACGGTTCGTACCGCTACAAGGACGGAACCAGCATGGGTAACTTCGTTCCGACCCAGATCCTGTTCAAAGATGCGTTGCAGCTCGGGTACTACGCCAGTGACAACATGCTCGGCGCGGTCGTCGGGAACGATCCGATTCCGGACCTCGTCATCGGGAGGGTGCCGGCCCGTTCGACTGCCGACGCCAACGCGATGCTCCAGAAGATTCTCAACTACGAACAGAGTCCCACGCTCGGATCCTGGCGCTCCCACGCCCTGTTCGTCTCCGATCGCGGCAAGACCGGCAACAATCCGGCGGAGGCGCTCCAGTTCGAGGGCCTGAACGCGACTGCGGAAGCCCTGATGCAGCGCCCGCCCTACACGAGCCGCCATCTGCGTTATTGGAGTGACTACTACGACGACAATCCGACGCCAGCGGCCACCAACGCGATGCGAGACGATCTGAAGGATGCCGTGAACGGCGTCGGCGGGATCGCCGACGGCGCCGCGATCGTGCAGTTCATGGGTCACGGTAGTTTCACCGTCTGGTCCGACGACGCGTTTTTCGACGAGCGCTTCGCGCCCTACGACAGCGACGATCTCATCAATGCGAATCGACTTCCTTGGCTATTGGCGCACAACTGCCTAACCGGTGGGTTCCATATCGACTCGTCGAGCACGATGGCGGAAAACTGGTTTCGGCGTCAGGGCGGGGGTGCGGTCGCCACCTTTTCACCTTCCGGATTGTCCTTCAATTTCATCGGCGATACGGTGATCAACGTTATTTGGGACGACCTCTTCGGGCGGACCAAAGAGCGCCACCTCGCGGTTCCGGTGCTCGACACGACGGCGACTCTCTGTGCGCAAGGTTCAGTCGAGTCCTGCCAGCATTACATCCTGCTCGGAGACCCGGCGACGAACCTCGCGCTGAAGTCGGTCGGGCCCCCGACGCAACTTGATGCAACCGGCGGAAACGCCCAAGTGCAAATCTCATGGACGGCCAGCTCGACCGCTAGCGCGATGTACGACATCTATCGTGCGAGTTCGGTCTCCGGCCCGGCCCCGCAATACTCGAAGATCAATCCGTCACCCGTCGCGAACACGAGCTTCGTCGATACGTCCGTCGTCAATGCCCGGGACTATTTTTACTACGTGATCGCTCGCGACACCGCGGGATTCGTCAGCGCGTGGTCGAACTTGAATACGGGCTGCACGCCGGGAAGTCCGGAAACCAGCGGACCGGATTGCCTGCACGCGCGGCCCCTGAACCCGAATTCACCGGTCGCGCCTTCCGGGATATCCGTGTTTGATCCGGGGGTGGGGAACCAATTGCGCGTTTCGTGGACTCCCAATCCGGAGAATGACATCGAGTTCTACACGGTCCATTTCGGGACCCAGCCCGGTGTCTATGCCAACGCGGTGCTTTCGTCCGGCGGCAATTCGCTGGTGCTTCAGCAGCTCATCGCGGGCGAAACCTATTTCATTGCGGTGACCGCGACGAACACCTCCGCTCGGACTTCGGGATTCTCGGGCGAGGTCTCCGACTTTCCGGTCTTGGCGCCGGGCTTGCGACCGCCGGCATTCGTGTCCGATCTCAAGGTCAGGTCGGTCGGAAACGACTTGGTCCTCGAGTGGACGCCGGTCTCCCTCGATGCGTATGGGAAGCCGACGACGATCGTGTCCTATGAGATCCTGCGCGGATCGGGGCCGCCGTTCGTGAATTCGGGCCTGGCCGTCTTGGCGACCTGCTCCGGGGCGGCTTGTGCGAGTTGGACCGACACCGGGGCCCGTTCGGCGCCCAACAACTGGTATTACCGTATCCGCGCGGTCGACTCGGTCGGGAACCGTGGCGCTCTCGGCTCCGAAGCGCCGTCGGGGACGTTGTCGCTGCGCATCTCACCGTCGATCCCGATACCCGGAAACGTCGTGTTGAGTTGGAATCCAGTGACGACTCGGCTCGACGGGGGAGCGCTCGATCTCCAACACTACGAGGTCTACCAGTCGGCCACCCCGTTCAGTCCGGCGGCCGTCCGGGATGGCGTGATTCCGGTCTGGACCACGGTCACCGGAACGACGCTCGACGTGACGCCTGCGGCATCGACCCGGTACTATTCGGTGTTCGCGGTTGATATCAGGGGAAATCGCAGCCCGTACTGAGACGGTTCGGGCGGATCCCCTTCGCCGCGCA
>JANNRU010000270.1:0-1723 GCA_031401755.1 Acidobacteriota bacterium
CAGGTCCTGCCCTTCGACCACAACGAGGGCTCGGGGTACTGGTGGGCGAACAACCTGAACACGTTCACCCGCAACGTGTCCTGCGAGAACGACCGCTACGGCTACCGCTTCGAGGCGACCCGCACAAGCCAGTTCAACCTCACGCTGCCGGTGCTCCAGCCCGACGGAGAGCGACGGCCGGTGGACATCCGCACGCTGCCCTTCGTCCGCTTCGAGGACAACGAGGCGCACAGCGACGGCCTCTATGGCTTCAACCTCGGGGAGGGCGTGGACCACGTCGGCCCCGACGCGAAACATCCGCTCGTGATCCGGAACCTGAAGCTCTGGGACATCCACTATGCGTTCCGCCCCGAGATCCCGAGCGTCCTCGTCGAGGACCTGACGATCATCCGCGCGATTTACGGCATTTACCATCCAGACTTCAACAACCATGTCTACCGCCGGCTCTACATCGGGGACACGCAGGCGGAACCGTTCAACCGCGGCCTCGACGACGACAATGTGCAGCACGGAGCGTTCACGGTGGACGGCCTCATCCTGGAACGCTGCCACGGCACGCTGATCCAGGTCAGCCAGCATGCTCCCAAGGGCAACGCGGCCGCCGCCCACTTCCGCGGCGTGGAATTCCGGGACAACAAGCGCGCGGGGTCGTACGTCGACACGACCGCGAACGGCCAGCCCAAGGATGCGCCGCCGGACGACCTCATCCCCTACACCTTCCACGACTGGTACGGCCCCGGGCGGCACGCGAAGTTGCTCACGGCGCAAATGGTCGAACGGGCCGGCGACGGCCTCACGTACCGGGAGGGCCCGGCGCCGCTGGCGGGCAAGTCGATGCGCTCGGCCGAAGCCCAGAACATCGCCTTCCCCGACCTGCTCACACCGGTGGACGATCTTCCGCCGCAGACGGTGATCACGTCGGTCTTGAAGGGCATGGTGCGCGGCACCACGATGGACAACGGCACCGTGAAGCGCGTTCTCGTGAACGGCCGGGAGGCCAAGGCTACGGCGCCCAATTTCGCCGAGTGGGAGATCCCGCTGGAAGGGACCGGCAAGATCGAAGCGTGGGCGGAGGATGCGGCGGGCAACTTGGAAACCCTCCGGCACGTACGATGAGCGGAGGAACGATGATTCGATTCAAGGCGCTCGTGCTGCTCGGGCTCGTGCTTCCGAGTCTCCCGGGCTGGACACCCCAGGCCGCGGACACGGACTGGCGCGTCTGGCGCGGCCCGTCGGGCAACGGGATCGCCGCCGCCGGGCAGGAGCCGCCCACCGCCTGGAGCGAAACTCAGAACGTCATCTGGAAGACCCCGGTCCCGGGCCGCGGGCATTCCTCGCCCACCGTGGTGGGTGAACTCGTGGTCCTCACGACCGCCGACGATGCCGCACAGATCCAGTCCGTCGTCGCGTTCGATCGAAAGTCCGGGGCACAGACGTGGAAGACCGACGTGCACCGGGGAAGCTTCCCCGCGAAGATTCACGCCAAGAACACGCATGCGAGTTCCACCGTCGCCTCCGACGGCGAGCGCCTCTATGCGACGTTCTTCAACAACGAGGCGGTCCACGTCACGGCGCTCGGCCTCGACGGCAAAAAGCTCTGGCAGCAGACCGCCGGGTCGCTGAAGCCGAAGGCCTACCAGCACGGCTACGGCCCCTCCCCCGCCCTCTACAAGGGAATGGTCCTCGTGGCGGTCGACTCCGACGAGCCGGGCTTTCTGATGGC
>JANNRU010000271.1:0-6161 GCA_031401755.1 Acidobacteriota bacterium
GCCGCCACGTGTCGGACGCGGATTGTCGAGCCGCGCGACCGCGACGTCGACGTCGCTGGACGATTGGAGGCGAGAAACTCGCAACGAGTGGCCGCGCAGGCGGCTTTCCAGCGCAGGCCATCCCGGAAGCACGTAATAGCCGCGCGGGCGCCGCAGCGTCCAGTCGTCTTTCACGCGGCGAACCCACGGGACCTCGATCTCGCGGATCTGCCCGCGTTTGTAGCGCAGAAACGACTCTCCGGTCGTGGTCGCGGGCTCAACGGTCCAGTCGTAGATCGGCAGCTTCACCGTGTCCGTCGGAGCTGCTTCGCGCCAGCGCACGACCACTTGGGACGGCGGTGCTCCGGAGCGTCCCAAGGCGATCGTGCTCGCCTCGGCTTCGGTCACGACCCGCACGAGGCGTGGGCCGTCGTCCGCGAGCTCGTGCAGCAACGCGATCAGGAAGGCGTGGTTGGCGAGCACCCGCGCCCGGTAGGGTTTGTAGGAATGGTTTTCAACCAGCACGGACGGTCGATTCATCAACGTGACATAACCAGTTGCGTAGCGGGGTTCACCGATCCACGAACTGAAGCCTTTCGTCGGATCGAGGGGATCGCGCAACGAGACGAACGGTCCGACGCGGTGCCCCGCGGCTTCGGTCGCCAAGGCCGCGCGGGTTAGATGTTCGTCGACCCACGCGCCGACCCCGGCGGAGACCTGCGGCGGTTCGGGGACGGTCCAGGTCAGTGTCCAGTCGAGATCCACGCCGTCGGTGACGTGATTGTCGATCAGCAAGTGCGGGCGCCAGCGATGGATCAGTCCGATGAGTGCACGCGCCTCGGGGGTTTCGAGCTTGAGGCTGTCGCGATTCAAGTCGTGACCGTCGGAGGTCGTGCGGAAGCCCATACCCTCCACGGGCCCGTCTTGGTTTGGGCGGTTCCACGGCGATACGCGCTCGTGGCCGTCGACGTTGTAGATCGGTACGAACAGCAGCACGGTCCCGTTGAGAATTTCTCTGTGCTTCCCCAGCGCCAAGTCGCGCAACAGGGCCAGCGTGGCATCCTTGCCATCGATCTCGCCACCATGGATTCCGCTCTGGATCAGCACGATCGCGCGACCTGAGGCAGCAGCCTCCTCCGGCGTGTCGATGGCCTCGGTCGCGACGATCACGAGCGGCAGGTCGCGACCGCTCGCCGAGCGGCCGAACGAGGCGATGCGCATCTCCGGAAGCCGAGCAGCGATGCGCCGAAGGTAGCTCAGCGTTTCTTCGTACCTCGGTGTCGAACGGTAGTCGGCGATCTCGGCAGGTGTGCGCCAGTCTTCGGGACCTGCCGCGCGGGCGCCGTCGACGCCGGAAACCACGAGTGCGAGGACGAGTGCGAAGCTCATGGGGCGCCTCCCCGCGAGGCTCGCGGGCTGGGTTGATCTGCTCATCGGCCGCGAGCCGGGTCGTCGTGCGAGGAGTTCTCGGGACGTTCGATCATCCGAGCGCGCCGTAGCGCGTTGTCGCCGATGCGCTCGCAGACGCGGTCGGCAGCGCGTGCCAGCCGACCGGCACGTTCGGCGCGCGGATCGTCGAACAATGCGGCCTGTCCGCTACCGCGCCGGGACAGCCCGGTCACGCCGACCCCGATCAAGCGCAGCCCGCGTCCATGGGTGTCGATCCGCTCGGCCAATAGGCGACGCGCGGCGTCAAGGATCGGTTCCGCCAGATCGGTCGCCTCTCGCAGCGTCAGCGAACGGGTCCAGGTCTCGAAATTTCCGGTGCGCGCCTTGAGCTGCACCGTGCGGGCGACGAGAGCTTCGCGCCGCAATTCACGGGCCACGCCGTCGACGCGCTCGATGAGCGCGCGGTCGATGGCCTCGGGATCAAGAAGATCCCGTGCGTAGGTGCGCTCTTCGGAGATCGACTTCGCGGCACCGGAGCCGTCGACTGGACGCTCGTCGCGCCCGTGCGCGAGCTCGAGCAGGTGGCTCGCTTTCGACGCACCGACGAGCGCGGTCAACGTCGATCGACTGGTGCGGGCAATGTCGCCGATCGTAGGCAGTCCGACTTCGTTGAGACGCCGCGCGGTCACCGGACCCACACCCCACAGTCGGTCAACCGTCAGGGGCCACAGTGTCGATTCGACCCGATCGAGCCCGAGCACGCAAAGACCGTCGGGCTTCTCGAGATCGGAGGCCAATTTGGCCAAGAACTTGTTCGGGGCGACGCCGACCGAGGCGGTCAGTCGCAGCTCCTGTCGAATCGTCTGTTTGAGGGCGAGGGCGACGGCGTGCCCCACTCCCAGGTCGCAGGCGATACCGGTAAGATCGATGAACGCTTCGTCGATCGAGAGCGGTTCGATATTCGGGGAGACACGGTCGAGGATCCGGCGGATCGCTCGAGAGGCTTCGACGTAGCGATCCATGCGCACTGGCAACCAGGTGGCGCCAGGACAGAGCCGTTCGGCGAGAACCGACGCCATCGCCGAGTGCACGCCGAACCGGCGCGCCTCGTAGGAGCAGGTGGACACGACCCCCCGGGACCCGCGGTGGCCGACGATTAGCGGGCATCCGGCCAGCGTCGGGTCGTCGCGAATCTCGACGGCCGCGTAGAAGGCGTCCATGTCGAGGTGGAGAACCACACGCTCCAAGTCACACTCCCCAAGCTCAGAGATTTAGCACGAGCTTGCCTTGGACGTGGCCGCTCTCGCTCACCCGGTGTGCCTCCGCCGCCTGGGACAGCGCGTAGATCTTCTGCACGTGGGTGCGCAGCTTTTTCTGGTCGAACAGGCGGGCGATGTCGATCAACCGTTCGCCGGAGGCGACAACCGACAAGTACTCACCGTGGAATCCACGACGTCGGCACTCTTGCGAATCCGGGGCCTCGACGATCGAAACGATCCGCCCGCCGGGGCGAACGATCTCGTAGCTGCGCGCGAGCGTCTCGCCGCCCACCGCGTCGAGCACGAAGTCCACGCCGTCGGCCGAGATTCGACGGACACCGTCACGGAAATCTTCGCGGGTGTAGTCGATGCCGATTTCGGCGCCCAGGCTGAGCAGAAACGATTGATTCGCGGTTCCCGCTGTGCCCAGCACGCGGGCGCCGGCAAGGCGGGCGAACTGCACCGCGAACTGACCGACACCGCCTGCCGCGGCGTGGACAACTGCGATCGCGCCCGAGCCGATGGGCGATTGGCCGAGCATCGCCTGCCGCGCGGTCAGTGCCGCAAGCGGGACCGAGGCGGCCTCTTCGAAGAGCAGGCTCGGCGGCATCAAGGCGGCGTCACGCTCGGGGACGGCGACGTACTCGGCGTAGGTTCCCCATTGAATGTGGGGCTTGCGGGCGTAGGCGAAGACGCGATCGCCCTTGCGAAAGCTGGATCCCCCTTCGCCCAACTCTTCGACCACGCCGGCGACGTCCCAGCCGGGAATGATCGGGAATCGATGAGGCAGCCGATCGGCCAGGAGTCCCTTGCGGATCTTCCAGTCTACCGGGTTGACACCGGCCGCGACGACGCGTAGCAGTACTTCGCCGCGCTCGGGACGGGGCCGTGAGATCTCGGTCATCTCGAGTTTTTCGGGACCGCCGAACTCGCGAATCGCGACGGCGCGCATCAAGACCTCCTGGAACCAAAAGCTCAGGTATTCTACATGACGGAGGCCGAATGATGGCGCTGACGGTGACGATCGACGACGGTCTGGCCACGGTGCGGCTCGGGCGCGAGCATGGCAACGCGATCAACCCGCTGCTGGTGGAGGAGTTAATCGCCGCCGTCGCGGGGCTCGGAGCAAACGACGAGGTGCGGGGCGTGGCGCTCGCGGCCTCGGGCAAGCTGTTCTGTCCGGGCCTGGACCTGCAAGATCTGATCGAGCTCGACCGGACGGAGATGAGCCGCTTCATGAACCGTTTCGGGGAGGCAGTCCTCGCGCTGTGGGCGTTCGAGAAGCCGATGGTCGCAGCGATCCAGGGACATGCGGTCGCCGGCGGTTGCGTGCTGGCCCTGACCGCCGACTGGCGGGTGCTGCGCGAGGGAGCCCTGATTGGCCTCAACGAGCTGCGCGTCGGTGTGCCGCTGCCGTTTTCCGTGGCGATGCTCCTGTGCGAGTCGATCGCCGTGCCGCATCGCACTGCAGTGGCACTGTTCGGCAGAAACTATTCGAATCAAGAGGCGGTCGCCTGCGGTCTGGCCCACGAGATCGGGCCGACCGAAGACTTCGACGCCTACTGCCGAGCGCGTCTGTGGGAGCTAGCCGAAAAAGACCCCTCCTCGTTCGCCACGACCAAGCGCTACCTGCGCCGTCCCCTGATCGAACGGTTGAGCCACCAAGACCCCGCAGCATCGGAAGACTTTCTCGATATCTGGTTCTCGCGCCAGACCCGTAGCCGCTTGGAGGCACTCGCGGCCGAACTACGAAAATGAGGCCGGGACAGCGAACGACAGACAAGAAGATTCGCGTCCCCACTCTTCTTTTTCGGCTGGTGACGGTGGTCGCGGTGCTCATGGGGATGGTACCCGTGGCGGAACTCGCGGTGCGTCTGATATTGCCCGAGTATCGTGCGCTGACTACAGATCGCGCGATGTGGGTTCACGACACAGAGTTGGGGTGGATCACTCGGGCGAACTACGTCGGGGAGCAGAGCCTGCCGGGCGGCGAGCGCGTGACGGTGCGCACCAATCGCCTCGGATTCCGCGATGCCGAAATCCCGGAACCGCGGGATCCGTGGCGCTACCGAATCGTCGTGCTCGGCGATTCGTTCGCCTTCGGTTACGGCGTGCCCGTGGAGGCGCGTATCGGCGAGGTCCTGACGCGTTTGGCGGATGGGAGGCTCGAGACGATCAACCTCGGCGTGACCGGCTACTCGACCGATCAGGAGTTGCTGCTGTGGCGGCGCTTCGGCGTGCCGTTAGCACCTGACGCAGTTGTTCTCATGTACACGGGCAACGATCCGCGGGGCAACGCGTTGGCTGTCGGCTTCGGCCACCCCAAGCCGGTGTTCCGCTTGCGCGATGAGCGGCTCGAGCTGCAAAACGTCCCGGTGCCCCGGAGCGGTGCCGTGTTGCGTTTGAAATACGCGCTGGCCCGCCACTCCGCGCTCTATAACTTGCTGCGCGAGCGGCTGGGGGCGACCCTGCGCTGGACCGGCGTGAACCGGTTGGTCCTCGATGAGCGAATCGCCGGTGACGGAGGTCCGGGCGTCGAACGCTCCGTCGCGGCGCGCGAGATCACGCGGCGCTTGATTCTCGAGTTCGTTAAGGAGGTTCGGGCTGTCGGCGCGCGGCCGATCGTGCTGATTTGCACGCCAGGCCCGGCCTTGGCGGCTACGATCGCGGAAAACAGCGTACTCTTCGCTTGGTGTCGTGATCTCCGAATCGAGTGTCTCGATACCGCCCCGGGATTTCGCTCGCGCGAGCTTGCAGAGCCGGAAGTCCAGCTGTTCCAGGCCGACCAGCACCACTGGACGGCTGAAGGGCACGGGTTGGCGGCGCGGCTGCTGTTCGAAGCGATCGGCCCTCTTGGCCGCGCGAACTAGTCGACGAACTCGGTCTCGATACGCGAACGAACGATCGCGGCAGGCAGCGGAATCAGGATGACCTTGTCGGGCGAGCTCTCCCCGGAAAGCAAGACCAGCGCTGACGGCGGCAGATCGAGTGTCTTGGCCACGAGCGCGAGCACCGCGCGATTGGCCCGGCCAAGCTCGGGCGCCGAAGTCACCGAGAGTTTCAGCGCTCCGGCGTGAAGGCCGGTGATCGCATTCCGGCGGGCGCCCGCCTTCACACGGAGCCGCAGGCGGGTTCCCGCGGAGTTCTCGACGAGGTCGAGCGCGCCCACTCGGCGACCGCTCAGGCGCAGGCGGGGGCGGCGAGGTGGGTGTAGGTCATGTCGCGGCGCCGCGGTTCGAAACCTGCGTCTCGGATCGCAGCCACGATTTCGACCTCGTTCATCGAGTGTGTTGTGCCGGCCGCCGAAACGACGTTTTCCTCGATCATCGTGCTGCCCATATCGTTGACGCCAAAGGCGAGCGATGCTGCACCGAGCTTCGGGCCCTGCGTGACCCACGACGCCTGGACGTTGTCGATGTTGTCGAGGAAGATCCGCGCGACCGCAAGCGTTCGCAAGTACTCGGCGCTGGTCACTTCCCGGCCGCCCAGCTCGGTATTCTCCGATTGATAGGTCCAGCCGATGAACGCGGTGAA
>JANNRU010000272.1:0-1914 GCA_031401755.1 Acidobacteriota bacterium
TTTTCATCGGATGCTCCAGTCCGTTCACCCCGACGGCCCGGATCGACCGCATGTTGGAGAACACGTGGACCATCGGCTCTACCGCGATCGGGTTCTCGAATGTCAGTGCGTCGTCGTCGATTGTTGCGATAGAAGCAGCCAGTCCAAAGAACGACTTCGCCACTGCGTCGGCCGACATCGATCTTGATGGAGACCTCGACATCGTCACGACGGGGCAGACGTCGCCGTTCTTCGGTGACGATGACTATGTGATCGTCAGTCACACGAACAACCCCGGGTACTCGCAGGGCGACCATTCCGTGGAAATCACGAATGACTGTGCCACGATCCGATTGCGCACGTCTCCTCTCGCCGCGCAACGCAACACCTCGCGGCTTGGCGCGAGCGTCACGGCGATCTACAACCTCGGACTGCCAGGCGGGCAAATCCCGACGGCTGCGGCCTGTGCTGCGCCGATGCCGCCAGGCGTCGCCGCGCAAACCCGACAGGTCGTCGCGGGGTCGCACGGCCAGGATTCACTCGACGTGGAATTTGGGTTCGGCCCACCGAAGCCAGCCAGTTCTCGCCAGATCGACTGTGTCCTGGTCGAAGAACCCGGTAGCGTATCGCAACTTGTCTACGTGGGAATCGCAGCGGCGGGGAACTACGCCGAGCTCGTCTCGCAGGCACCTGCGACCGCAATCACCAACATGTCGCCAGTCAGCGGTCCGGAGTCGGGCGGAAACCTCGTCGAGATCGAGGGGCTCGGGTTTCCAGAGGGCGGGGAAGTGTGGTTCGGGGAAACGATGTCGCCATCGACAACGCCGCTTGACGCGTCCGCGCTTCTCGCGGTTGTCCCGCTCGACCAAGAGGTGCGTACCGTCGAAGTGGAAGTGCGCGATGCGGGTGGCGTAGTCGCGGTGCTGCCGCAGGCCTACACGTTTACAAGCGTGGGGGAGATCGGGCTTCGCCTGGACAAGGAGCTCGCGACGGGGAGTGTCGTCCTGACTTGGATCGATAGTGGAGGGCGGTCGGAGTTCCGGGTGCGGGAAGCGGCTAGTCCGACTTCGGAAGCGTTCGATAACGCCGAGTGCGTGGTTGTGGGCGGCCTCGGGTGGAGCGATTCGGGGGAAACAACCTTGTCGGGGCCGCGATTCTATCTGGTCGATGGAGCGGTGGGAATGCCCGGGTGTTTGTCAGCGTCTAAATAGTGCTACCCGCGTCGCCAGTGGCGGGTTAGCTTACATTTCCTTAACAGGGTGGCGTCACTCTCGACGCTCCAAAAACCGCAGTGCATCTTGTCCACCCATTGACTTCCACTTGCGAACTCGTGTAGAAACTGGACACCTTGGGCTCGACGTGTACGTCGGTCGCCGACACCTCCCTGAGGGCCGGCCTCAATGGGCGGCTGAGGACGATCACCGAGACCGTCGCGGCCGCCGGGATGTCTTGGACGACGGAGTACTGCCACGATCGACTGGGCGCCGAAGCCGCGATCGGATACCCGAAACACGGCGACGGAGCACCGGCGACGGCGGCTCGGTTCTTTCGTAGGAACGGCTATCTCACCGAGGTGCAAGACGTCAGGCGCGGGGTCAAGTACCTGCACGACGCGTCGTATTCACCCACCGGAGCGGTAACCACCTTGATCCGTGGCAATGGCCTGAGAAACGAGATCGCGCGAGATCCACAGGGTCGCCCGGTCGGGTTCACGATTTGGCGACCGGATACACCCGATCGTCCACCGTTGCCTCCGGGTGGGTGCTCCGGCGAGGCCTGCGCGCCGCCGCCGAACGCGGTCAACGGCATTTGGGCTACGGGCGAATACGAGTACGACGGCGTCGGGAACATCTGGCGCATCGGTGCCGACCAATTCCGCTACGACGAGTCGAGTCGGCTGACCTGGGCTTGGCTTCTCGGTCCCTCCGGGTCAAT
>JANNRU010000273.1:0-6369 GCA_031401755.1 Acidobacteriota bacterium
AGTCGGAACTGGTGGCCGAGGGGCTGCCGGATCTCGTCCCGTCGGCCGCGGAGGACGAGAGTCTCGAGGAGATCCTCGAGAGCTTCAAGTCTCGCGTCCACGAGCAAGTCGAAGCTGGAGATTTCCGTACCCACTACGATCTCGGAATCGCTTACAAGGAAATGGGCTTGATCGACGACGCGATCCGTGAGTTCGAGTCGGTGACCGGGCATCCCGATTTGTTTCGAGAAGCCTGCAACATGTTGGCGCTCTGCCATCGAGAGCGTGCGGAGATTGCCGAAGCGATCCGCTGGTACCGCCAAGCGCTCGACGCGCCGGGGGGGGACCCACAGGTCCGGCTCGCGCTGTCCTACGACCTGGCCGATGTGCTGCACCGGTGTGGCGATGAGCAGGCCGCGCTCGGCCTGTTCCGCGACTTGGCTACATCGGCGCCCCGGTTCAGGGATGTCGATCGCCGGGTCTCCGAACTGGAGCTCGCCCGGAAACTCTGATCGCCACTTCCAATTTTCCGGTTCGAGTCGCTATACTGTCGCCGGTTTTGAAGACCGGACGTAAGGGGGCGGCATGAATCGGCCTCAGGCTCTCGTTGTGGGCGGGAACCCGCGGGCATGGACCGGGCTTTTGACGGCGCTGGACGCAGCGGGGATCGATGCGCGCGTGGTCGCCGATCCGCACGCCGCGCAGGTCATGTCGCTCAAGGGTCCGATCGATCTCGTGGTTGTAGAGCGGCAGTACTTCGAAGATCCGGGGATCGGGCTTCCTGCCGGCGGTTCGGAGGTCCCAGTAGTCGTTGCCAGTGATGGCGCGGTCACAGAGGAAAAAATCACGGCCTGGCTGGCCCGGGGTGCTTTCGATGCGGTCGAGGTCGACGCACCAGGCTGGCGCGTCCGGCTGATTGCCGATCGCGCGCTGACCGAACGACGACGACGTTTGGAGTTTGCGCGCCTCCAACGGCTCGTCGGCGAGGCCTCGGGTGTCATACCGTTCGTGGGGTCGAGCGCTGAGGCGTCTCGCCTCCGAGAGCGGTTGGAGCGACTCGGGGCGACCGATCGTCCCGTCCTGTTTTGGGGAGAGCCCGGTACCGGGAAGGAGTTCGCCGCTCGCTTGCTGCACACGCGCTCGCCTCGCGGTGCCCATCCGTTCGTGCCGGCGATGGTGCAACACGGCGAAGTCGAAGTCGATCTAGACGGTGCGCGCGGCGGTAGCTTGTTCGTGGACGGACTCTCCGGGCTGACCCCGCGAGGTCAAGAGCAACTACTGCAGGTGCTGGACCCCGGGCGGGTCCGCGAAGCCGACGTGCGCTTGCTCTCATCGGGAACCGACGATCCTGGATTATTGGTCGAGCAAGGACGGTTTTCCGATTCGCTGTTCAAGCGTTTGGGCGCGGAACTCGTCAAGCTGCCTGCGCTTCGCGAGCGTACCGAGGATATCGCGGTCCTGGCCCGCCACATCGTCGAGGGGATCGCAGCGTTGAACCGCCTCGACGCGGCCGTCATCGAGCCCGCGGCGCTGGACGCGCTGGAACGTTACCGTTGGCCAGGCAACGTCTGGGAATTGCGCAACGCGCTCGAACATGCCGCGATCGTTTCTGCGGACGGGAGGATCACTCTACCCAATCTACCCCCGCGAGTGCGCGAAGGCGCTCTTGCCCCGGGCGCCGCAGACGACGCGCCCGAGCTCGGATCGGACTTGCCGCGCTTCCGAGTGGCGAAACGAAAAGTCATCGACGCCTTCGAGCATCGCTACCTCGGCAAGTTGATGCGGGGTCACGCGGGCAACGTTACCAGCGCAGCTGAGCACGCCGGCATGTTGCGGTCGGCCTTGCAGCGGTTGCTGCGCAAGCATGGCCTCCGGTCGGCCGACTACCGGGCGTCGATCGGTGGCGGCATCGAGCGAGTCGGGCGAGCGGAACTGACCTGATCGGCTCTCGCGAACCCTGGCGCTTGCTCGTCGATGGCCCCGCCGACGGGGCGCGAAACCTGGCGATCGACGAGGCACTTCTCGAAGTCGCGCGCAGTGAGGCCGTCCACCCGCAGCCAACGCTCCGCTTGTACCGCTGGTCTCCGGCGGCCCTGTCACTGGGCAGGTCGCAGCCGGCAGACGAGGCGCACGACCCCGTGTGGCTCAGGCGAAATGGGGTGGACTTGGTGCGCCGCCCGACCGGAGGCACGGCGGTCTTCCACGAAAACGAACTGACCTACTCGGTAACCGGACCGCTGGACCGACCCCCGTTCGCTCGGGGTGTGGTCGCCACCTACCGAATCCTGGCGGAGGCTCTGCTACGGGGTTTGAGATCGCTCGTTCCCGCTCTCGTCGTCAACGAAGCCGCGCGGGGGGGAGGGCGTCACCCCGCGTGTTTCGCCGCGCTCTCCACATGCGAGATCAGCGTTGGGGGACGCAAGCTCATCGGTTCCGCGCAGTTGCGTCGCGGACGGTCGTTCTTGCAGCACGGATCGATTCCGCTCAAAGCCAGTGACGCCCGCCTGGCGCGGGCGCTTGGTAGTGCCGTCCCCGAACAAACGCTGATCGATTTCGAGACCGCCGCAGGACGAGCGACGGCCTTTGACGAGGTGGCTCGCGCGATTCGGGCCGGCTTCGAGCAGGTTCTGGGTGCCGAGTTCGTTCTCGGCGGCCTGTCCCAGGACGAATGCTTACTCGTCGAGCGACTGCGCGCTTGGCGTTACAGCTCGATCGCTTGGACGCATGAAGGTCGGCTCGGCGAGCGTGAGCGTCGCTGGGGTCCGGAGGCGATCCGCCACCTCTAACGACCACCTCGACGATCGGCCCGGGTCCCGACGGATACGACTCGGACCGGGAACCCGTCCGTGCCCCGGGATTCCGTGTCCCAGCCCACGCCCCCGCCAGGATCCGGCGGCATTTGCGCGACGGGGAGCGAAACTTGCGGGGTCGACCGGAGCGAGAGCCGGCGGCCACCATCGCCGAGCGCAAGATCAGGGAGCCAGTCGACCAGTTGTCGTAGCTCATCCTCAGGAATGACCCACTCGCCGCGCTCGTTGAGCGGATAGCGATGGAGCGGGTAGGGGAAGCGCAGTTTTACATGCTCTTCCGCCGTACAGGCCACCGCCGGCTCGCTGCCGCGAAGAAAAGCTTCGGCGATCGACGGAGCGCAACCAAGAGCATGAGAGGCGCGCAAGCCGGTTTGGCGATCGACGTGAACGATGGAGACCCCGGACGGACGTGGAAATTCTTTGGCTTCGAGCAGTGGGCGAACTTGTTCCATGAACGAGATCCAGATCGGGAGTGCCGCACGGGCGCCTGTCTCACGAGAGCCCAGCGAGCGGCGTTCGTCAAACCCGACCCAGACCCCGACGACGAGATCCGGAGAGTACCCGACGAACCAGGCGTCCGTGAACTCATCGGTCGTACCGGTTTTTCCGGCGATGTTCAGGTCCAGATCCGCCGCCGCGCGACCCGTCCCGTCGCTGATCACTCCCTCGAGCAGTTGGTTCATTACGTAGGCGATTTCGGGGGGAACCGCGTCGCGAATCTGGGGGTCGACCGATTCCACGACATTGCCGGAACGGTCGACGACGCGGTCGATCAAATGGGGCTCGACGAGAACTCCCTGATTGGCAAGTGCCCCGTAAGCCGCGGTCAGATCGATCAGTCGGACCTCGAACGCACCGAGTGCGAGCGATGGATAGGGTCGAAATTCGGCTCGGATTCCCAGGCGCCGCGCCGTATCGATGACCCCGTCGGCGCCGATCGCTTCCATGAGCTTGACCGTCGGGATGTTCAGCGACTCTTCGAGCGCCGTGCGTAGCGTGATCCGGCCGTTGTATTTCCGACTGTAGTTCTCGGGTTCGTAGGGCTCCGGCATGGCCGGGTCGACGAAGACGGTCGGCTCGTCGAGGATCGTGTCCGCCGCGGTCCAGCCGGCCGCCAACGCGGCAGCGAACACGAAGGGTTTAAACGCCGAGCCCGTCTGACGCAGCGCTTGAGTGGCGCGATTGAACTCGCTACGCCCGAAATCGAAACCGCCGACCAGGGCGCGCACCGCGCCGGTCGCCGGTTCGATCGCCACCAAGGCGACCTCGACCTGCGGCTCCTGCTCGAGCGCGAGAGCCACACTGCCGTCGGCGGCGAGTGGTCCGAGTCGAACCCGCACGATGTCTCCAACGCGGAAGAGGCGGTCCATCTCCTTGCGCCCCGTCCAGCCGGTCTGCTCGCGCCCCAGGGCTCCCCGCCACTCGCCGGCTCGGATCTGCGCTTTTCCGGCCCCGATAAAGGTCACCACGCCGTCGACGACCTCACCGATCGCCGGAGGCGTCGACCAGCTCTCGGGAGACCACGTCGTCGGATTCTCACCGTCCGGGACACGACGTGCGACACCGCGCCAACCTTGGCGCTTGTCGAGTTCGCGCAGACCGGCGTCGACCGCTTTCGTCGCCATGTGTTGTAACCGTAGGTCGAGTGTGGTGGAGACATCGAGCCCGGTTTGATAGAGCGCATCGTTTCCGAATCGCTGCTGAAGCCATCGACGCACGTCCTCGACGAAATACGGGGCGTCGTTTCTCGACGAGCGCCGAGTGGCGACGACGACGGGCTCCGCGCGGGCAGCGGCTGCCTGTTCCGCCGTGATGAATCCGACCTCGGCCATCCGGCGCAGCACAAGATCGCGACGGTCTCGGGCCCTCTCCGGCCGCCGAATCGGGGACAGCGCTTCGGGGCGCTGGATCAAGCCGACCAGAATCGCGGTCTCGGGCAGGGAAAGGTCGCGAACGGGCTTGTCGAAATAGAACCGCGATGCGGCTTCGATCCCATATCGGCCGTGGCCCATGTAGATCTGATTGCAATAGAAGGCGAGAATCTCCTCCTTCGTGTACTGCCGCTCGACCTCAAGCGCCAGCACCGCCTCCTGAGCCTTGCGGCGCCAGGTCTTCTCGGGATGGAGAAACAGATTGCGCGCCAGTTGCTGGGTCAGCGTGCTGCCACCCTCAGCCATCGTCAGGCTGGTGAGATCCCGCCAAACGGCGCGAAGCAGCGCTTTCATGTCGATTCCGGTGTGGCGCTCGAAGTTGGTGTCCTCAGTAGCGAGAAGCGCATTCCGGAATAGAGCCGGTATTTGTTGATGGCTGATGAGGATTCGGCGCTGTTCGGCGAACGAGTCGACCTCGCGACCCTCACGATCCAGGACTCGGGTCATCTGCGGCGGGCGGTAGTCCTCGAGAGCTCGGATGTCCGGCAGGTCGAATTCGAGGAACGTCCCCAGCGCGCTCCCACCGGCCGCCGCGGCGATCACGGTGATCAGCAACGCGACCCACCTGACGGCCGGCTTTCGTTTTCCGTCTGGCGTCGCTGACTTCCGCCGCCAGCGGAGTTTGACCCGCATGCGCACTCCTCGAGCGGACGCGTCCCGTCCTCGGTGGCATGATACGGGAGATCCAGCGTCGGCACCGCCTCAGGAAACGCCGCGGTGTCGACGCTCGGGGTGCCATAGAAAGGCCAACCCGACGTCGTGTCCAGCAGCTTTAAGCTCGAAGCCGATTTCGTTCCGACGGGTGACCAACCCTCCGCAATCGACGCGCTCGTGCGCGGTTTCGAAGCGGGCCGACGGGACCAGGTCTTGCTGGGGGTCACCGGCTCGGGCAAGACGTTCACCATCGCCCATGTCGTGGCGCGAATCGACCGACCCACGCTCGTGCTCGCCCATAACAAGACTCTGGCCGCGCAACTCTATCAAGAGTTCCGGCGTTTGTTTCCAGGGAATGCCGTCGAGTACTTCGTCTCGTACTACGACTATTACCAGCCCGAAGCCTATGTCCCACAGTCCGATACCTACATCGAAAAGGAATCGACGATCAACGAGGAGATCGACCGGATGCGTCACTCGGCGACGCGTGCGTTGTTCGAGCGCCGGGACGTCTTGATCGTCGCCAGCGTCTCTTGCATCTACGGGCTGGGATCGCCCGAGGCCTATCACGGCATGCTGTTGATGCTCGAACGCGGACGCACTCTCGATCGCGACGCAGCGTTGAGAAAATTGGTCGAGATCCAGTATCGCCGAACGACTAGCGATCTGGAGCGCGGCGCCTTCCGGGTCCGTGGGGATACGGTGGAGATCTGGCCTTCTTACGCCGAGGACGCGCTGCGGGTCGAATTCTGGGGCGACCAGATCGAATCCCTGTCGCGCCTCGATCCGGTCCGCGGAGTCGCGGTCGAAGCGCTCGAGCGACACCCGGTCTACCCGAACTCGCACTACGTGACCCCACGCGAAAACTTGCTGCGGGCCATGCGCGCGATTCGGGTCGAACTGGACAACCGCCTAGTGGAACTCGAAGCTCAAGGAAAGCTCCTCGAGGCCCAACGGCTGCATCAGCGGACCAACTTCGATCTCGAGATGATGGC
>JANNRU010000274.1:0-2172 GCA_031401755.1 Acidobacteriota bacterium
CCGACGGCACGACGACGATCACGATGATCGAGGGAGTCGTCGATGCCTCGAACCCGTTCGGCGAATTGCGCGTGACGACGGGGGAGGCCGCTTACGTTCAGCCCGGCAAGGCTCCGGTCAAGCGGATCGTCGTCCGTCCGCGCGACGCAGTCGCCTGGTCGCTGTACTACCCGCGCGTGCTGGGAGGTTCCGACGCGCAGCGGCTCGAGTCGATGGGAGCGGATGGCGGCGAGTTGATCCGCGCCGCTGATCTGCTTTCCGCGGGCCAGGTGAGCCAAGCGACACCGCTGATCGAGCAGGTGCGCGAACGATCGCCGGACAACCCGATCGCCCTCGCGTTGTCCTCCGTGATCGACGTGGCGGCCGACCGCAAGCAGGACGCGCTGAGCAAGGCCCAGCGCGCCCGTGAGGCCGATCCGAGTTCGGCGGCCGCCGCACTGGCGCTGTCGTTCGCGTACCAGGCCGGGTTCGATATCGCCAAAGCGCGTGAGGCCGCCGAAGCCGCGGTCGGTCTGGATGCGGCATCCGCCGAAGCGCAAGCGCGAGTAGCCGAATTACGCATGGCCGAGGGCGACACCGAGGGAGCGCGACTCGCCGCCGATGAAGCGGTCCGGCGCGATCCGAGTTCCGTACGAGCGATCGCCGTTCTGGGCTTCGTCGAACTGGCCGAGCTGCGAACGCAGGAAGCGCTCGCCACGTTTCACCGGGCCGTGGAACTGGATCCCAGCTTTCCACTGGCTCGACTGGGCCACGGTATCGCGATGTTCCGGGAGGATCTCGCGGCCGGTCGGGAGGAGATGCAGACCGCGGTGATCCTCGATCCCGAGGACTCACTGCTGAGGTCCTACCTGGCCAAGGCCTATTACGAAGAGGGTCGCGAAAACGAAGCCTCAAAAGAGCTCGCCGCGGCCAAGGAGCTCGACCCGTCGGACCCCACCCCCTATCTGTACGACGCGATCCTCAAACGGACCTACAACCGGCCGGTCGAGGCGCTAGCCGACCTGCAGCGCTCGATCGAGCTGAACGACAATCGCGCCGTCTATCGCTCGCGGATGCTGCTCGACGAGGATCTGGCCGTACGTTCGGCCGATCTGGCCGGCATTTACAACGATCTCGGCTTTGACCAACTCGGAGTGGTCACCGCGCGCAAGAGCGCGGATATGGATCAATCGAACCATTCGGCGCACCTATTTCTCGCCGGGACCTACCGCAGCCTGCCGGGATTTGCGCCCGCATTTCTCAGTGAAACGCTACAAGCGCGGATCTACCAGCCGGTCAGCGTCAACGCGGTGCGCCCGGACGTGGTCAACGAGAGCGTGTCGTTCAACGAGTACACTGCTCTGTTCGATCGGCCGCGGATGCGGATCTTCGCCGGCGCCACGTACGGTCGGACCGACGACGACATCTTTCCGGACGGTAACTGTACGGATCCGTTCTCCGGCGGGACTGTGCCGTGCGATTCCCAAGAAGCGAACAACAGTAACCTCACCGGAGGCGACGTCACGCTAACGCTGAACCGGGATCGTTTCGCCGGCGCAGTGGCCTACCGCCGATCCCGGACTGACGGTTTTCGCGCGAACAACGACGACGACGCCGAAACGCTTCGCGGTTTCTTCGTCTATGCCCCGACGCGCAAGGACCAGTTCCAGCTGAACATCATCGACGGCAATCGAGTAACCGGGGACCTCCCGCTGCGGCTGGCCCCGGGGGCGGCGGTCAACGAGCGATTCGAAACGGAGTTGACCAATATCGGTCTGGGATACCACCGCATCCTTTCGCCTGCGGCAGACCTTGCGATCTCGGCGATTTACAGCGATGCGAAACAGATCGGGGGATCCAAGGCGAACCCCGGTAACAACGTCGGCACCTTCGATGGCGGGCAGTTGGAAGCCCAGTACGTGTTGCGCCAGGAACATTTAACTTGGACGGCGGGAGCCGGGCGGTTCGACGGTGAGCAGGAGATCATCAATCCGAACGATCCGGCCTCAGCGCTGAGCGGCGACGACAAATTTTCGAACGCCTACGTTTATGCGAAATTTCCGGATCTCGGCCGTTTCTCGATCGTAACGGGTCTGTCCTGGGAGGATGTCGTCGCGCCCGTAGGGTTGCTGCCTCCGCGGGATGCGCTCTTCGATGTTACCGACCTGACCTACGACGACGACCAGCTCAGCG
>JANNRU010000275.1:0-8442 GCA_031401755.1 Acidobacteriota bacterium
CCCAGCCGGGGTAGGGTGTGTCGTCGTTCTTCTCGATGGTCTCCTTCTCACGCTCGCGACGCCGCTCTTTTCGCGATTGAATGTCGTCGCGTAGGTAATAAGTGAATACGGCGCCGAAGGGAGGATTCGGGGCGGAGAAGAAATTGTTGCCTTGGGTAGCCTGGCCGTTCTGTCCCAGCGGCCGGCGTTCGACGTACCACGGCGAGGATCGCACGCCGAACAACACCGCATCTCGCTCGAGCATTTCTTCGGAGATCTGTCGAAGCGGGGAGTAGTCGTCGAGGATGAAAAAGCCGCGGCCGAACGAAGCGCCGACCAGGTCGTTCTCGCGCTCCTGGATCGCCAGATCACGGAATGCGATGGTCGGTGCGCCTCCGGAGAGCGCCACCCAGTTCTGACCCCTGTCGATCGTGAAGAAGACACCGAACTCGGTGCCGACGAAGAGCAGATCTGGACGGACCGGATCCTGGACCAGACGCCAGACCAAGTGACGCTTCGGGAGGTTGCCCGCGATACTCGTCCACGTCCGGCCGCGATTCTGCGTCTTGAAGACGAAGGGTTCGAAATTTCCCGACTTGTGCTGGTCGACGACGACGTATGCCGTATCGACATCGAAGCGGTCTGCTTTGATGTCATTGACGAAAAAGAAATCGCGAACACCAGGCAATCGCTCGATCTTGCGCCAGTTCGCCCCGCCATCGTCGGTGACCTGGATCCGGCCGTCATCGGTGCCGGCCCAAATCAGTTTCTCATCGCGGGGCGATTGCGAGAGCGCAGTGATCGTTCCGTACTCCGACATCGCCGAGAGGTCCCACAGCGCATCCCAGCTCTGCACGCGGCCCATCACCGGCAACGTTTGTCGGTCGAGGCCGCGGGTGAGGTCGGCGCTGAGCGGCCGCCAACTGTCGCCGCGATCGTCCGAACGCCAGATCCGTTGACTCGCGAAGAACAGCGTCTTCGGTTCGTGCGGACTGACCAGGACCGGCGAATCCCAATTGAAGCGCTCCGAAGGCTCATCGGCTCCTGGTTGAGGCTGGATATAGACGAGCTCGCCGGTCTTCCGGTCGAAGCGCATGAGATTGCCGCCCTGGGATTGCGAATAGACGATGTCCGGGTTGATCGGATCCACGGCCGGCTGGTGACCGTCGGCGTAGACAGTGATGAACCAATCGCTGTTGCGAATGCCGTTGACGTTTTCGGTTCGGGACGGGCCGCCCTGGGTGTTATTGTCCTGAGTTCCGCCGTAGACGTTGTAAAACGGTCGATCGTTGTCGATCGCGACCTTGTAAATCTGTGTCAAGGGCAGGTTCGCGGTGAACTTCCAGGTCTGGCCAAGATCCCAAGATTCATAGAGCCCACCGTCGCAGCCGGCCAGCAGGTATTCAGGATCTTTCGCGAGGAAGGCCAGCGCGTGATTGTCGACATGCTTCGACTCGCCGTCGATGCTTCGCCACGTCTTGCCGCCGTCCTCGGAGACGCGCAGTCGGACGTCCATGAAATACAATCGATCGAACTGGTGCGGGCTGGCGAAGATCTCTTGGTAGTAGTGGGGGCCGGTTCCGCCGGCGACTCGGTCGCTGCGCTTCTCCCAACTCTCGCCGCCGTCTGCCGAGCGCCAGACCCCGCCTTTGCGGTGTGCCAGCTCGATCGCCGCGTAGATCACGTCGGGATTCTGCGGCGAGACCGCGAGGCCGATCTTCCCCATCTCATCTTCAGGGAGTCCCTTTGCGAGCTTGCGCCAGCTCTTTCCACCGTCGGTCGACTTGTGGATCCCGGACTCGGGCCCCCCGTTGATCAGGGCCGCGACGTTGCGGAAACGCTGGTGGGTCGTCGCCCACAGCACGTCGGGATGACGCGGATCGAGCGCAACCTCGTTGACCCCGGTGTAGTCTGCGCCACCCAAGATTTTCGACCAAGTCTTTCCGCCGTCAACGGTTTTGAATAAACCGCGATCACCGCCGGCAGACCACAGTGGACCTTGGGCCGCAACGAAAACGACATTCGAGTCGCGCGGATCGACGATGATCTTTCCGATGTGCTCCGAGTTTCCGAGGCCGAGATGTTCCCAGTTCGCGCCACCGTCACGGCTGCGGTAGATACCGTCGCCAAAACCGACGTGGCGCCCACCGACATTCTCGCCGGTGCCGACCCAGACGGTTTCCGGTTGCCGAGGGTCAAGCGTCACGCATCCGATCGAGTAAGATCCCTGATCGTCGAAGATCGGCGCCCACGTCGTTCCCGAGTTCGTCGTCTTCCAGACGCCCCCGCTGCCGACCGCGATGTAACGAGTGGCAGGGGCACTCGGGTGGATCACGATGTCGGCGATCCGTCCGGACATCAGGGCCGGACCGATCCCGCGCCACGCGAGCCCCTCCAACGTCTGGGCCGTCAGTCGCGGGTCACCCGGCTTGCGCTTTTCTTTCTGCTTCTCTCCGGCCGTTACTCCGCCGAGCACCAGCGCTACCACGATCCCCACCGCGACCCGTCTCCGCATTCCCCACCTCCGGCGGAGGATTCTGACAGAAATGCGGACGGTCACCCTTGGTAGGGCGACCCGGGGGCGAAGGGGGGTCAGTCCCTTGGCTCTGGCGGCGGAGCGCCTTCCCCGCGCCGGAGCTTGCCGAACCGCGCCTCGACCGCGCGTTGGAGCAGGAACTCGACCTGGCCGTTGACGCTCCGGAACTCGAGCGCCGCCCAGCGGTTGATCTGATCCCAAAGGGCGGGATCGATCCGCAATAGGAACTTCTTGCGCGACGGCGTCATCGCGAACGGCCTAGGTGTAGAGGGTTCCGGCGTTGACCACCGGCGTGGCGGCGTGGTCGCTACACAAGACCACGAGGAGATTGCTGACCATCGCCGCCTTGCGCTCCTCGTCCAGCGTGACGATGTTGTTCGCGGCGAGCTTTTCGAGCGCGAGTTGGACCATGCTGACGGCGCCGTTGACGATTTGGGTCCGGGCCGCGACCACGGCGGACGCTTGTTGGCGCCGGAGCATTGCCTCCGCGATCTCCGGAGCGTACGCGAGATGGCTGATTCGGGCCTCGATGACCCGGACTCCGGCCCGGGCGAATCGTTCGCCGAGTTCCCGTTCGAGCACGCCGGCGACCTGCTCTGTGCCGCCGCGTAGCGTCAGTATCTCCTCGTCGTGATCCTCGAACACGTCATATGGATAGGAACCGGCGAGGTGGCGCACCGCGGCCTCACTCTGCACCAGAACGTATTCGACGTAGTCATCGACTTCGAAGCTGGCCTTGAACGTCTCCTGGACCTGCCAGACCACCACCGCTGCGATCTCGATCGGGTTCCCGAGCTTGTCGTTCACCTTGATTTTGTGCCCGTTGAGATTTCGCGCCCGGAGGCTGATCCGTTTCTTGACCAGGAACGGATTGGCCCAAAAAAAGCCGTTGTCCTTGACCGTGCCCTTGTAGGTTCCGAAGAGCACCAGGATTCGCGAATCATTGGGATTGACGATGATCAGCCCGCTCAGGACGACCCCACCGCTGATGGCCAGGAGCAGGAAAGCCAGCGCCACGACGCCGTGTCCGAAGCGCAGCGATTGGATGGCCATCCCAACCCCTCCCAAGAGCAGGCCCAGGCCCAGGATCAGCATCGGGTACGCGCTGACCGCCTTTTTGACCAATTCGCCTTGCATTACGCCTCCTGGTTCCCGGGAAGTTGGTGTACTCAGTCCCGGATGAAATCGAAATGATATCACTATGGAATCGAAAAACAAGAGTGCGGGCGGGTTCGCTTGAACCCCTCCACCCGGTCCCGGATCGATCAAAAATCGTAGGCGGGGTTCTCGGGGTCGAAGTCCCGGTCGGTCAGTCCCACGTCGACGGCCAGTCCGTGGTGTTCGTAGCGTTCGTAGGGCAGACCCTCGTGATCGAAGATCTCCGCGCCGAGGGGCAGCGAGGTCTCGCGATCGACCCAAAGCGTCATTCTTCCCGCGTAATAGCGCGGAATCGTCACACGCTGCTCCGGCCTGAAATCACTGAGCCGGCGAATCCCAAGACTCCGGTTCGCGTGCACGAGGACGTAGGCCTGGCTCGCGTTACGTTCAGCGAAACCCCAGATATTCTCGGCCGAGCCGAGAACCTCCTGATAAGTGCTTGATGGGCAGCGGGCCTCGATTCGCCAGGTCGAACGATCGAGAAAGGACTCCGCGCCCGCGACCCACAACCGCCCCTCCCCGCGCTCGCCCGCCTTGCGAACGTCGCCCATCACCAGACCCACGAGGCGTCCCAGGCTCGCCTCGCTCGCCGGATGGTGGGTCCGCGACATCGCGAGGCCCCCACGAGGGTCGAGATTCAGCGTGATGTCCGGAAACGACCCCCGACTCACCCGGAGTCGATCGCGGTTGGCACCCTTTACCCAGAGCACTTCTTGTCCGACTCGATTGCCATCAAGGATTTTCATGTAGAACCGGGACGGCCGCGCCCACTTAACCAGCATTCGCTGGGGGTCATCGAACTCGTCGCCGTATCGCTCGCGGGTGACCAGGGTGCAGGTGTAGTCCCGGACCGCCAGGACGCGGCGCTCCATCGACTCCAGGAGAGCGAGCGCTGCACCTGGGTCGGGCAGCCGGGGCGATTCGGCGGACTCCGCCAGGGTCGCTAAAGGCAATCCCGCGGCGAGGGTGAGCAGGCCGAGCGCGAGCGCGACTCTATGGCTCAGCGACTTCACCCGGTCATGTTAGGAGCCGACCGTCGGCGACGCCAAGTGCCGAAAAGGGCTGCGAGTAGGGCCAGGGCGATCTCGTCGACAAACGGCAGGAAATCCGGGAGCAAGAAGTCCACGCCGGCCAAAATCGCAAAGAGCACGAACAAACTCGGGAACCGCAGGTTCATGCGCCCAACGAGCCGCTCGGCGATTCCGCCGGCCACTGCGTTCATGTCGCCTTCGCCAACCGTCTGCGTCGCACTCAGTCGTTGATCACGGCACCCGTGGTGTCGAGTTGCCAGATCGTCATCGGGCCCGTGATCGTCGAGGCGTCGAACTTTTCACCGCGTTCTTCGGCCAGGTGCTCAAACCAAGCGACCGCTTGCTCCTGGGTCATCTCGCGCTTGTTGAGGACGCCGGAGGCCCGCATTTTCTTACCGACGGCCTCCTTGGGAAACACGATTTCGCCGTCCTTCACCTTGACCCGGACCGTTCCCGTACCGCCGTCCAGATCGGCCCAGCAGCCGGCCATCGGGCAGACGTCGGTGATGCGTCCTTCGATCTCGATCGGCTGCCCGGCCCAATTCGCGGGAGAGGCCAACAGTTCGGCGATCGGCACGATCTTGGCCGAGCCGACGCCTTTTCCGTAGATCTCCTCACCAGCGGCCGCCGACAGAGCGACGGCCAGCGTCAGCGCAACGAAACCAATCCACCTCGCACAGGTCATCGAGCATTTCATCCACGGACCTCCTTAAGAATCGACCCCGGAATTGTATCAGCGATGGCAAGCGATCAGCGCCGAGGCGCGAACTCCGATGCCCGGGAACGCCAGGCGTCGGCGACTTCCCGGTCGAGCAAGTGCGAGGGCCGGACGTTTTTGAGTGCGGCGAGCATCACCTGACGCAGATTGGGGATCCGCGTTTCGAGATCGGCCAGCAACCGCGCGACGGCATCGCGCGATAGGTCGGACTGCGAGCCGCAAAGATTACACGGAAGGATCGGGTAGCCTGCGGCGGCCGCGTGCTCCGCGATCTCGGATTCAGCGCACTCGATCAACGGGCGTATGACCTCGAGCGCGCCATCGTTCGTAGTGTAGATCGCTGGCATCGCCTGAAGGCGGCCGGAATAGAACAGGTTTAACAACAGCGTCTCGAGGGCGTCGTCTCGATGGTGACCGAGCGCGATCTTGTTGCAACCGTGACGACGCGCGGCCGCGTAGAGAATCCCGCGACGGAGCCGCGAGCAGAGCCTGCAGTAGGTTGTGCTACCGCCTTCCCGCTCGGACTCCTCGATGACGGCAGAGTAGGTATCTTCGTGGGCGATCTCATGCGGTAGGCCCAGCGACTGAAGCCACTCGGCGAGCGGTGCGCCGTCGTAACCCGGCTGCCCCTGATCGAGATGGATCGCGAACAGATCGAACCGAACCGGGGCCCGCCGCCGCGCGCGGTCGAGCAGATCCAACAGCGTCGCACTGTCCTTGCCGCCGGAAACCGCAACAAGGATGCGATCGCCGTGCTCGATGAGCTTGTATTCGCCGACCGTTCGGAGCATCGTTCGAGACAACTCTCGGTCGAGTCGCCGCGGTGCGTCGTTCTGTCCCAGCAACCTCAACATCGGGAATCTCCGGGCCGCGGACATGCTACGTGTGGAGCGGACACCGCTCAACCGGTGACTCATTCCGACCCACCGCGGACAGAATTCGAGGGTCGCGCTGGGGATCGGTCTGACCGTCCTCTCGGCCGCTCCGCGTCGATTCTTCGGCCGATGCAGGCGCCGCGGGGTTGGGCCACCACTTCGAGGCTGCTTCACCCCAGCCGCCGCCGCCCGCCGCAACCCGTTGCGCGATAGAGCTTTGCGCATTCGGTGCCTGTCCCCAATTACAATCCGGGGATGCTGGCGATGGAATTCGAGCTGCGTTTGTTCCGAGAAGAGGCGAGGTTGCACGCGCAACTCGGGGGATCGCGCGATGTCGAGCCCGTGGTGCGCGCGGGGCTGCGGTCGATTCGCGAGTTCCTCGCGGCAGACAGGGCTGCTGTCGCCGAACTCGATCTGGATGCAGGTGTGGCGCGCGCCGTCTTCGAGCTACCGGAACGCGGAAGTTGGGATCTCGACCTGCTGGCCGGGTTTCTACGGCAGGAGCGGCCGGCGATTCCTTCGACGCTGATGGTCGCTCCATTGCGTCGACGGGATCGAAATTGGCGCGTCTTCGCGGTATCGAGAGAGCCCGATTTCCAAGCCCACGAGCGGGACGCGTTGGCGCGTATCGCGGCCACGATCACCGAGATCGTCGCCCGCGTTGATCGCGAGCGCATCGCCGAGGTCCGGGCCCGGATCGACCGCAAGATCATGGAGATGCTGCGTCCGAACGATCTGTTCTACCAGATTCTTGATGGACTACGGACACTGACCGCGTACGACCACTCCGCGGCGGTGTTCATCGCCGATTCCGATGGAGCGGCATTGCAACTCGTCGCGGAACAGATCGCCTGGCGCAAGGGGCGTAGCGAACGCATCGGTTTGCGCATCGGACTGGAACCCGAGCTGTCCGCTGCGTTGGCCACCGGCATGGTTCTGGGGTTCGATCGCCGGGGGCGGGCCTGGCGGCCGTCCCACGGCGACGGCCCAATTCGGGTCGCGGATCTGTTCGGTAACGACGAGCCTGGCGATAGTCAGGGCATGTCGATGATCTGTGCACCGATTGCGACCCGAGAAGGACTGGTCGGCGTTCTCGAGATCGCCTCGCGTCACCCCGGCACCCTGGGCGGCTACGAGGCGCTCCTCGTTCAGCGCTTCCTTCCTCAAGTCGCGGTGGCGATGCGCAACACGCGACGAGCGGAGAGTCTGGAGACCCAAGTGCTGCAGGCGGCCAAAGAGAACGCGATGGCCGATCTCGCGCGAAGCGTGGCCCACGACGTGAACAATGCTCTCGGCGCGATCCTGCCCTTGGTGCAGCAGATCGGGCAGGATGTCCAGAACGGGACGCTTGACCGCGAAGTCTTGACCCGCGATCTCACGGACATCGAGTGCGCGCTCGGGGCCTGCCGGCGGATTTTTGGCGGGATGCTGGCGTTCGCTCGCGGTGCTGCGCGAACCAGCGGACCGGTCGGGATCGGCCGCGCGATCGAGAACGCGCAATCAATCCTCGCCGCCGGGTTGGAACGGCGCGGAATCCGTTGCGTGAGCGAGATTTCTCCGGATCTCCCGCTGATTCGCGGCCGGGATCACGACCTGGAGCAGTTGTTCTTGAATTTGCTGACCAACGCCCGTGATGCCATGCCTGAAGGTGGCGCGATCGAGCTCCGGGCCGTGCATTCCGCAGGAGGGATCGAGGTGACGATCAGCGATTGCGGGGTAGGCATTCCGGACTCCTTGTTGTCCCGGATTTGGGAGCCGTTCTTCACGACCAAGAGCACCACCCACATCGCCGCGTGGCGGCTGATCCAGGCGCAGATCGGGCTGATCGAGCCGCGGACCTTCTGGACCTTCGTCGCGGCAGCGGCCGGCATCAAGTTTGTCGGCATCCTCTCCTCGATGTACCGCTGGCTGGTGCTGCTGCGAGGCCAGGGCATCGAGTTCCCTTTTCGACACATCTTCGGCTCGTTCCTGATCGGCCGCTTCATCGGCACCTTCCTGCCGAGCACCGCGGGCCTCGACGGCTACAAGCTCTACGACGCCGCGCGCTTCAGCGGCAAGACCGTCGAAGTGACGGCGCCGTCATGCATCGCGCGCGTGCAGCGGCGGGGCAGTGCGTGCGCAGCTCTGCATCGCGCATCGGCAGCG
>JANNRU010000276.1:0-4875 GCA_031401755.1 Acidobacteriota bacterium
TCGCGGCTGAAACCGCGCAGGCCGCAGTGGAAGTCCCGCACGGGCGCACGGAAGAGCAGGCGGCCGAGCGCGCTGAGCACGGGGTTGCCGAGAACGCGATTCTTCCACGGCATCGCGCCAGGGACGATGCCACCTGCGAAACGGTTGCCGATGACGAGCCCCACGCCTGCGCGAAGTTGTTCCAGGAACGGACCGAGTCGCTCGAAGTCGTAACTGTCGTCCGCATCGCCGACGATCACATAGCGCCCGCGCGCCCCGCGCGTTCCGTGGTAGATCGCCGAGCCGTAGCCGCGGGCGGCAACCGCGACCACACGCGCCCCGCAACGGATCGCCACTTCGGGAGAGCCGTCGGTCGATCCATTGTCGGCGATCAAGACCTCGCCGTCGACGCCGTGGGTTTCCAGGAAACGGCGCGCCTTATCGATGCAACTGGGGAGAGTCCGCGCCTCGTTCAAGCACGGCATCAGCACGGTCAGCTCGCAGGTCAAGACCACCGCCCGAGACTAGTCGGGCCCGTCGGGTCGGTCAAGTGATCTCATCGATCAGCGCGGCCAGCGCCTGACGCTCCCGCGCCGGGGCCAGTCGCGGCGCCACGCGATCCAGTTGCTCGATCAGTCGGGCCCGTGCGTCGGGGTCGCTTTCGATACGTTCGAACAGCGCCGCCAGCGCGGCCGCGTCGCCGACGTCGAAGTAGCCCCGGTAGTCCTCGCCGAGGATCCCGACCGTGCCGCGGATCCGCGAGGCCAGGATCGGGATGCGCCGGACGACCGCTTCGGAAATGACGTTGGCACCGCCTTCGGACCGCGACGACAGAACCATCGCGCGCGAACGGGCCAACAGCGACAAGGCCTGCTCGTGGCTCAACGGACCGCACCAGCAGTAGCGCGGGTTCGTCGCGACTTCGTCTCGCGCGTGTTGTTCGATCTCGGATTCGAGTACTGCGCCGGCGTGGGAAATGCGCACACGCGAGTGTGTCGGCAATAGGCGCGCCGCGCGCGCGGCGAGAAGGGGATCCTTCACGGCGCGCAGGTGGGCCAAGACGGCAACCTCGAAGCAGTCCGCGCGCGGCGATTCTCCTGCCAGCGGCGCGCTGGCGGACTGCACGATGCATCGGACACGGTCGCGCCAGGCCGGCTCGACCTCGTCGGCGGCCAGCGGCTGCAAGATGACGATGCGGTCGGCCGTTGCCAGCGAGCGGCGAACCGCTGGGCTCGCCCGGTGCTCGTCCAGGTCGTGATCGGTTCCGGTGAGGACGACAACGATCGGTGCAGCGGGCACGAGTTGACGGAACCGCGCGATCGACGCGGCGCTCTTTTTTGCGTGCAGCGCGATCAGCAGATCGGCCGGCTCGTCCTCGTAATGATCGTGAAGCGTCGTCGCGTGGCCGGCTTCACTCAGGAAGGCGGCCCAGCGCTCGGCGGTAACCCGATTGCCACCCAGCGGTGGATCGAGGCCCGGGGTGACGATCGAAATTCGCGTCGCAAACTCAGGCGGGCGCACCGGCGTCGCCGGAGGGCTCGTCGCCCTCGGCCGGCGATTCTACGGCTTCGACGGCTTCGTCGGCGGCGATCCTTCCGGCGGAGGCGACCGTGTCCCCGTCGTCGACTTGGATCAAGCGGACACCTTGCGTTGCGCGGCTGATGCTGCTGACCTCGGCCACGCGGATGCGGGTCAACTTGCCGTTGGCGGTGATGATCATCACCTGGTCGGTCTCATCGACGACCATGCAGGCGACGATGTTGCCGTTGCGCTCGCTGGTGCGCATGTTGATCACGCCGGAGCCGCCGCGGCCCTGAAGGCGATAATCCTCGACCGGCGTGCGTTTGCCGTAACCGTTGCTGCTGATCGTGAGAATCTCCGGCTTGCCGCTCAGGACCTCCATGGCGACGAGACGGTCGTTCTCGCTCTTCGACAGGCGAATGCCGATCACGCCGCGCGCGTTGCGGCCCATCGGGCGGGCGTCGGACTCGTTGAAGCGGATCGCCTGGCCCTTGGCCGTGGCCATCAGGATCTCGTCGTTGCCGCTGGTCAGCCCGGCGGCGAGCAGGTCGTCGCCCTCGTCGATCGACAGTGCGATGATCCCGGCCGCCCGCGGACGCGAGAAGGCTTCGAGGGGCGTCTTTTTCACGTAGCCCCGCCGCGTGGCCAGGATGACGTGGGCGTCGCCGGTGAAATTGCGCACCGAGAGCATTGCGGCGACGCGCTCGTTGGGTTCGACCTGGATCAGGTTGACCACGGCCTTGCCTTTGCCGTCGGAGGCGACTTCCGGAATGCGGTGGACCTTCAGCCAGTGCACGCGCCCGGCCGAGGTGAAAACGAGGATGTAGTCGTGGGTCGAGGCGACGAACAAATGTTGGACCGCGTCCTCGACGCGCGTGGTCATGCCCTTGCGGCCCTTGCCGCCACGCCCCTGCGCCCGGTAGATCGACAACGGCGTGCGCTTCATGTAACCGGTGTGGCTGACGGTGATCACCATCTCTTCTTCGGTGATCAGGTCTTCGATCGAGAAGTCGTCCTCGGCGGGAACGATCTGCGTTCGCCGCTCGTTGCCGTAGGTCTGCTTGATCTGCTCCAGCTCCTGGATCACGATCTCGAGCTGCAGTTTTTCGCTGGCCAGGATCTCCTTCAGGCGGGCGATGACCCTCAGCGTTTCTTCGTACTCGTCGACGATTTTCTGGCGCTCGAGGCCGGTCAGGCGCTGTAAGCGCATCTCGAGGATCGCCTGGGCCTGGGCGTCCGAGAAGTGGAAGCGCAGGCGCAAGGTCTCCTTGGCTTCGGGCGGGCTCTTGGCCTTGCGGATCAGCTCGATCACCTCGTCGAGGTTATCCAGCGCGATCTTCAGGCCTTCGAGGATGTGCGCGCGATCCTCGGCCTTCCTGAGTTCGAACGCGGTGCGTCGGACGACGACTTCCCGACGGAAGTCGACGAAGTGCCGCAGCATCGGCTTGAGCGGCAGCGTCTGCGGCCGGCCGTTGACCAGGGCGAGCGCGATGATGCTGAAGCTGGTCTGCAACTTGGTGAACTTGTAGAGCAGGTTCTGGACGACCTGGGGATTCTCGTCGCGCTTGAGTTCGACGACCACGCGAATCCCGTCGCGATCGGACTCGTCGCGGATGTCGCTGATGCCCTCGATGCGTTTGTCGCGGACCAGGCCGGCGATCTCCTCGATCAGGTGGGCCTTGTTCACCTGATACGGAAGCTCGCTGATGATGATCGCCAGACGGTCCTTGCGAATCTCCTCGATCTCGCTGACCCCGCGCATGACCACTTTGCCCCGGCCCGTGAGATAGGCATCTTGGATGCCGGAAACACCGACGATCTGCCCCGCGGTCGGAAAGTCGGGCCCCGGGATGTGGCGCATCAACTCGGACAGCCCGATCGCCGGGTCGGCGACGAGGGCTTTGATCGCGTCGACCACCTCGCCCAGGTTGTGGGGCGGGATGTTCGTGGACATGCCGACCGCGATCCCCGAAGAACCGTTGACCAGCAGGTTGGGAAACGCGGCCGGGAGGATCAGCGGCTCGGTCTCGGAGCCATCGTAGTTGGCCGCGAACTCGACCGTCTCTTTTTCGATATCGCGCAGCATCTCTTGCGCGAGCTTGGTCAGACGGATCTCGGTGTAACGCATCGCCGCCGGCGGGTCGCCGTCGATCGAGCCGAAGTTGCCCTGCCCGTCGACCAACGGGTAGCGCATCGAAAAGTCCTGGGCCAAGCGGACGATCGTGTCGTAGACCGGGGCGTCGCCGTGCGGGTGGAAGCGGCCGATCACCGTACCGACCGCGCGGGCCGACTTGCGGTAGGGTTTGTCGCCGGTGTTCCCGGTCTCGAACATCGCATAGAGCACGCGACGATGGACCGGCTTCAGGCCGTCGCGGACGTCGGGAAGCGCGCGCCCCACGATCACGCTCATCGCGTAATCGAGATAGGAGCGCCGCATCTCCTCTTCGATATTTATCGGGATCCTGGTTTCCTGTCCGTCCATGTCACCACCGGCGCGTCAGCTTCGGCGCGCCCCCAAAAAAAGGTGCCTGTCCCCAAGTTCTCAGACGTCGAGGTTGCGGACGTCGAGGGCGTGTTCCTCGATGAACTGGCGGCGAGGTTCGACTTCGTCGCCCATCAGGATCGAAAACAGCGTGTCGGCTTCGGCGGCATCCTCGACGCGGACCTCGAGCACGCGGCGGCGTGCGGGGTCCATCGTCGTTTCCCACAGCTGGGTCGGGTTCATCTCGCCGAGACCTTTGTAGCGCTGGATCGTCAAGCCACGCCGGCCGGCATCGTTCAGGTAGTCCAAGAGCGCCTTGCGCGATTCGAGCGCGATCTCATCCTTGCCTTGGCCCTGGCAGACGGTGATCGGCGTCCGCGACAGCGGAGCGAGGCTCGGCTGCAGCCGGCGCAACTGCCGGATCTCGACGGTCTGGATCAACTCGAAGTTCACGTGGAACTCGCGCCGGCCGTGCGATGCCGACCGCGCGATCAGCTCGAACAGGCCGTGCTCCTCGTCGGGAACGACCGAGACCACGTCGTGCCCGGCCGCCGCGATGCACTGTTCGAGCGCGCGCAGCTTTTCGGGGCTTTCGAAGTCGGCCCGTTCGGCGATGTCGCTGTCGACAATCGCGTCGACCACCGCGCCATCCAGGCTCAGGCGGTTGAGTCCGCGCACGAGCTGGTCGTGCTCGATCAGCGCCAGCAGCAGATGGTGCAACTCGTTACCGGCCCACTCGCGCCCGTCGACTTTGACCGACTTCTCTTCGGTCGCCTTGCGGATCACGTAGGCCGACAACTCCTTGTCGTTGGCCAGGTAGGTCTCTTCCCGGCCTCGTGAAACCTTGTACAGCGGCGGGCAGGCGATGAAGATGTGGCCGCGATCGATCAGCG
>JANNRU010000277.1:0-2174 GCA_031401755.1 Acidobacteriota bacterium
TGTTTCTCTGCCCCGCTGAATGACCCAAGGTCGGCCAGCACGGCAATTACGGTGACTACAATCTGGATCGGGCCAAACCCGCCGGAGCGCCTTCCCCAAAATATCCGCCATCGGCCACCGTGCGGTGAGCCGCCTGGTGCAGCAGGTGGCTGGTGTGTATGCGCAAGTTTGGCAGGCGATGGAGATCACCCCCATGGCCCGCCCGGCGAGCATGGCAGGCCTGGCCGCGCCCGATGCGCGGGTTTATGTCTGCCCGTTTCACGTCACGCTGGGGCCTTTGCAGGCCGGTTTTGAGGTGTGGTTGCCCCACGCCATGCTGGAGCCTTTGTTGCCCACCTGGCGGCAGCCCGTGAGTGACCCGCCCGCACGGCGCGGCCTGGAATGGCAACAACGCCTGGCGCAGTCGCTGCAAACCGTCAGCGTGCAATTGCAGGCAAGTTTGGTCGGGGCGAGAGGATTTGAACCTCCGACCCCCTGCTCCCGAAGCAGGTGCGCTACCAGGCTGCGCTACACCCCGTCCGACCGCGGGCACATGGTAACAGCGGAGCCCATCCTGGCGCAATCGACGGTTTGCCCCGCGGTCCTCGGCGGGCCACTTCGAGACCCGCGCTTCAGGCGATCCAGCCGTACTTACCGAGCAGGGGCACGAACCGGCAACTGCCATGCTCCTCACGGAGAATTCGACCGTCCCTCTTGATGAGTCTCAGCAGGGTTTGGGAATCTGCGTCGGCACCGCTACGCACGGGCACGATCAACCGTCCACCTTCTTCAAGTTGCTCGACCCACGGCGGCGCCAAAGTGGGCGTCGCCGCGGTCACCAAAATCGCGCGGTAGGGAGCGAACTCGCTCCAACCGTAGCTACCGTCGAAAACCTTCAAGTGCACGTTTTCGATTCCGAGCTCGCGGAGTGTCGAACGCGCACGCCGTGACAACTCGAGCACGCGCTCAATCGAGTAGACCTGCTCGAACAGCGACGACAAGACCGCCGACTGATAGCCGGAACCGGTACCGATCTCCAGCACTCGACCCGTCCCGTCCGGCTCAGCAAGCTCGCTCATCCGGGCGACGATCCAAGGCTGAGAGATCGTTTGATTCGCCCCGATCGGAAGTGCACGATCGCCGTACGCCTCGCCGCGCAAGGCCTCGTCGACGAAGAGCTCCCGAGGAACACTGCCGAGCGCGGCCAACACGCTGTGGTGCGAAATCCCCAGCGCTTCGAGCTGCTCGCGCACCATCCTCGATCGACGCAACCGGAAATTCGAGCTCACCACTCACTCGAATCCAAGTGGCCAGTCGCACATCCGGGATATCGACTCTACGTGCGTCATGTTGGAATGCAGCGGTGTGATCGAGATCCATCCGTCGCGGATCGCCTGATGATCGCCGTCAGGCTCGTCGGCGGGAACCGTATCGGCCGCGGCGATCCAATAGTAGGGCCTACCCGACGGGTCGAGTCGTTCCTCCGCCGTCGCCCGATAGCGCCGGGTACTCTGACGGGTCCACCGAACGCCGCGCGCAGCGCCGACCGGGAAGTTAACGTTGAGCAATACTCCTTCAGGGAGGCCCCGGTCGAGGACGCCCTTCGCCAACCGACCGACGAAATCGGCGGCCCGCTCGAAATCCACCCGGCCATCCGCGTCGACAGCGCTCGAAAAAGCCAGGGCAGGCAGGTGCAATAGAGTTCCTTCGAGCGCCGCCGCCACGGTTCCTGAATAGGTAACGTCGTCACCGATATTCAATCCGCGATTGATCCCGGAGACGACGAGATTAGGCAGTCGACCCTCGGTCAAGGCGAAGACACCGAGATGGACGCAATCCGTCGGCGTGCCACTGACCCGGAACCGGCCCGGCATGCCCTGATAGACGCGGAGTGGACGATCCAGGGTTAAAGCATGCCCCGCACCGCTTCGCTCACGATCCGGAGCGACGACGACGACCTCTGCGAAGCGCTCCATCGCATCACGAAGTACGGCGATACCGGGTGCGTCGAACCCATCGTCGTTCGTGACCAAGACCAACGGCCGTTTCGGAGACGCCAAGGAAATCTCCTCCGAGTCACCGGATGAAACGGTGGCTTCGGGACGGGGATTGGAAACTCTGCACGGGACAACGACATCGCCAACAGCCGCTGTCGAATTCGAATGGTCGGGGCGACTGGACTTGAACCAGCGACC
>JANNRU010000278.1:0-13027 GCA_031401755.1 Acidobacteriota bacterium
GCATCGGCCGCACGGGCCGCTCCGAACGAAGCGGAAAGGCCTACACTTTCGTGACGCCCGAGGACCGGTCGATGGTCGCCGCGATCGAACAGAAGCTCGGCTCGCCGATCCCTCGCCGAACGATCGGCGGTATTCCGTCGATCCCGCTCACGACCGAGCCGCGTCCCGTGAGAACCCACCGCCCGGGTCCCGCGCGGCCGGCACGTCGGCCGCAGGGCGGTCGCGGCAGCGGCAGCGGCGGCCGACGCCCCGGCGCGGGTCGGGAGCGCCGAGCCTCCTAGAGCTTCAGGGACAGAGCTGGGTGCCCAGGGATTGCGGCCGGCAGGAGCTGGCGGAGGGCGGGCGCTGACTACCGTCGCTGGCCCGGCCGTAGGATCCTTCGACCGCACTGTCGGTAGGCACGACGAGGTAATACCGATCGCCGGCGCCGGGAAGGACCCCGGCGCCAGTCGCGCCGACTGTCGAGCACGTCACCGGGATGTGGCTCGTGAAATCACCGAGGACTCCCTCGTAGACCTCGTAATCCACCGCGGTCGCCGCGCACGACTCACTCCAGGAAAGATCGAGCGCGCCGCCGGCGCCCTTGTCGAGAGTCAGTGGAGTGCCGGGAACGCCAGCGCCGTCGGGGACCGCCCCCGCCGTCGAGGGGGTGCCGACCGTGTACTGCACCGTTAGCGCCGGACGATTCGCCGCGATCGACGCCTCGCGCGAGTCGAAGCGACGCGCGCTCTTGAGGGTCGTTTCGTTGCCGATCAGGATCCAGCCGAAGTTCGTCGACGGGTTATCGAGCCAAGCCTGAACGTCAGCGACCATGCCCGCGCTCGAGCCCCAGGTGGGTAGCGAGCCGGCCGCGCCCACGGTCGCGCTCGCGCTGCTCGTCGCGCTGAATTCTCCGCCCGCGATTGTCCAAAGCGTGCCCGGAAAGAACCGATGCAGCCACGTCGCATCGGACGATGCCGCAGTCGCTCCCGCGCCTCCGGGCACGCCTGCGTTCGACGTCCCCTGACCCCAGCTAGCCAGGACGCGGCGGAGCGAGAAGGATTGGTTGCCTGGAGATGAGTTCGGGATTCGGGAAACTCGCAAGCGCAACGAGACGCTATCGATCGTCGCGCCGGATGGAATCGCGCTCGCGATTTCGAACCGAAGCAACGCGCGCCGCCGCTGCGCGTTACCGGTGTAGCCGCTGAACAGGTAGACCCCCGCACCATTGCTCTGGGTGTTGGTGGCCGTTTCGTAGATCGTGTTGTCCTCGGTCGCAGGCACCACGACCGACCCGGCCCCGGCTCTGCCCGCCGCGAAGACCGCCCAGGCCGACACGAACACCGCCATTTTCGTCGCTCGTCTCATGAACTGCCCCTCGCGTCCCGCGCGAACGCACAGATATACGCCGAAAACGGCCGATCAACCTTCGGGAACCGTCGCGTCGGTCTCGATCCGCGGCGGTGGCGCCTGTATGATGACGGGCACGAGATCCGCTGAGGAGTTTTTCGTTGAAACCACGACTTTGGATCCTGGCCGTCTCCGGTTTTTGTCTGACCGCGTCCGCCGAAGGGTTCGCCGCCGAGCCGGCTCGTACCCGCGCCGAAGCCGAGGCGCGGGGCCATCGGGCGATCGAGGCCGGATCCTCCGAGGTCGCACCCGCGTTCGTGCTGCGCGGCGGTACGGTGCTCACCGCGGCCGGATCACGATTGGCGCCGGGTTACGTGATTGTCCGCGACGGACGGATCGCCGAAGTGGGTGCCGGCGAGCCGGTCGCCGTTGAGGGCGCGACGATCCTCGACGTCTCCGGCCGTTTCGTCACGCCGGGTCTGATCGATGCCCACTCGCACCTCGGAGTCTATCCGGCTCCCAGCTTCGAAGCGCACTCGGACGGCAACGAAGCCACCGCACCCGTCACCAGTGGGGTTTGGGCGGAACATGGGTTTTGGCCTCAGGATCCCGGAATCGAATGGGCTGTCGCCGGGGGCGTAACTTCGATGCTCGTCCTGCCCGGCTCGGCCAACTTGATCGGCGGACGCGGGATCACCGTGCATCTCGTTCCGGGCCGAGGCCCGCGTGCGATGCGACTTCCGGGGTCACCGGACGTGTTGAAGATGGCTTGCGGTGAAAACCCCAAACGCGTCTACGGCGAAAAGAAGGCCGCCCCATCGACCCGGATGGGCAATCTGCGCGGCCAACGCGAGGCATTTCTTGCAGCCCACAAGTTCCGCGAACAGTGGCAGCGCCAAGAGAAGTCTCCGCGGGGCGCGAAGCGTGGCGCCGAACACGCAACGCCGGCCGATCGCGACCTGGGCCTCGAAACCCTGGCGGAGGTCCTCGACGGAAAGATCCTCGTCGAGTGGCACTGCTACCGCGCCGACGACATGCTGGCCGCGATCCAGCTCGCCGACGAGATGGGTTTCTCCATTCGGGCGTTCCATCACGCGCTCGAGGCCTACAAGATTCGCGACATTCTCGCTGAACGCGGCATCGGGATCGCGACCTGGGCCGACTGGTGGGGCTTCAAGGCCGAGGCGTTTGACGGGGTCGAACAGAGCGCAGCGCTGCTGCTCGATGCCGGCGTGACGGCCGCGATCAAGAGCGACTCGCCAATCGACATCCAACGCCTCAACCAGGAAGCGGGAAAAGCTCTCGCCGCGGCGCGAGGCAATAATCTGGAACTGAGCGAGAACGACGCACTGCGCCTGATTACCGCGAACCCGGCCTGGATTCTCGGCGTCGACGACCAAGTCGGTACTATCGAGGTTGGTAAGCGTGCGGATCTGGTCGTGTGGGATCGTTACCCGTTCAGCGTCTACGCCAGCGCCCAGTGGGTCTTTATCGACGGGCATCTGCGTTACGACCGCGCGCTTCGAGGCGAGCCGTGGAGCGACTTCATGCTCGGCCAGGAGATCAGGCCATGAACGCCGTGATCCTGATCGCATCGATCCTGCTCGCGATCGAGCCGGCGGCGGCGGAGTGCGTGGCCCTGGTAGGGGGACGGCTGGTCCTTCCCAGAGAGAATGCGACGATCGGGACGGTCGTGCTTCAAGACGGCGTCATCGCCGCGGTCGGCAGAGATGCCGCAGTACCCGCGGGCTGCTCGCAGGTCGACGTGACCGATCGCGTCGTGACCGCCGGACTGATCGACGCCGGAGCCGACCTGGGCTTGGTCGAGATCGACTTGGAAGCCTCGACCCGTGACGGGAGCGCCGGCGGCGCGGATCCGATCCGAGCGACGTTTCGTGCGGCGGACGGGTACAACCCGCGGTCGGTGCTCATCCCGGTGGCACGTTCGGGCGGCGTGACCTCGGCCATCATCTCGCCGTCCGGTGGCACGGTCAGCGGTCAGTCGGCCTGGGTCGACCTGACGGGGGCTACGCAAGCTGAGGCGATCCGACGAGCGCCGGTCGCCGTCGCGGTCACGCTGGGCCGACCTGCCGGAGACGCCCTGCGCCGCTTGCGCGAACTCTTGGACGACGCCAGGCTCTTCCAGACCGAGCGAGTGGCCTGGGAGAAGGGCCAAAGCCGGACTTTCCCGTGGAACCGCACCGACCTCGAAGCGTTGGCGCCGGTGATCGCCCGCCAGATCCCGCTCGTCGTCGCCGTCGACCGGGCCTGCGACATCGAAGCGTTGCTGCGCCTGGCCGCCGAGCAGTCGGTGCGCGTGGTCCTGCGCGGGGGGGCGGAAGCCCATCTGGTGGCCTCACAACTGGCGCAAGCCAAGGTCCCGGTGATCCTCGATCCGCTGGCCTACGGACCGGGCAGCTTCGATCAGATCCACGCTCGACCCAACAACGCGGCGCGCCTGCGGGCGGCAGGGGTGACGATCGCGTTGTCTACCTTCTCGGCGCACAACGCGCGCAAGCTGCGTCAAGTCGCCGGCAACGCGGTGCGTGAAGGACTCTCGTGGGAAAACGGCATGGACGCGGTCACGTTGGCGCCGGCGGAGATTTTCGGCATGGAGTCGCACGGCGCGCTCGCGCCCGGTCGTGTCGGCAACGTCGTCGTCTGGAGCGGTGACCCTTTCGAAACGAGCACGCTCGTCGAACGGATCTGGATTCACGGCAGGTCGATTCCGTTGCGTTCGCGACAAACCGAGCTGTTCGAGCGCTACCGTACGCTCCCGGGAACTCTGCGCCCCGCGTTGCCGCTGCCCGCGGCCAGGCGCTAGCGCGCGCCCAATGGGCGTGGCGGGAACGCGCTTCGGTGGGGCCGAGCGGTCGGCCCTGAGATTCGTCTAGTAGACTCGACGTCTTGAATCGAGTTTTCGTCCGGTTGCCGTCGGTGAGCGACGACGCCCTTCGGACTGGCTGTTCGCGGCGATCGCTTTATCATGCGGCTGAGGCGAGGGGCGTGGGTGGCGAATCACGACGAAATCTCGGTCGACGATTACCTGCGCGGCGACCCGGCAGCCTTCGACGCTCTCGACCAACTCGTACGTGGGTTGCTGCGCGGGCGCTACCCGGGCCTGCATAGCGAGCACGACGACGTGGCGCAGGCGGTGCACGTGAAGCTCATCGAGAGCTTGCGAGTCGGCCGCTTCACTGGTGAAAAAAGACTCGAGGCCTACGTCTGGGGAATCGTCCATCACACGGCAATCGATCGACTTCGCGCGATCTATCGTCAGCGCGTCTTGTTCTCGGGCGAAGACCCGGAACTCGTTGCCAGCTCCGACGATTCGTACAAGATCGCGGAAGATGCGGACGAGGAGCGCGCGATGCACCAAGCGATTCTCGCCGTCCCGGCGAGTTGCCGTGAGTTGTGGCGCTTGGTGCTCGTCGACAAGCTCTCCTACGAGGAGATCGGCGAACGGCTGTCGATCCCGGCCGGAACGGTCAAGTCACGCATGTGGTATTGCCGCCGCAAGGCCATGTCGGCCTTGCGGCGGATCAGGAGGGAGTCGACCACGCCCCCGCGCTAGTTCGGACCGCAGGGTGCGTTGGGGGCACCCAACTCGACGTGCGTGTTCACAAGGCCGGTGTCGTCCGCGCGGACCGAGACAAACGTGATCGGCGCTGACGGCGCTCGCACGCGGTGCACCATCCAGTAGTCGCCATCGACAGGATCATGTCCCGCCGAAACCATGAACTGCGCCCGCAACCCGGCATCAAGCGTTTGATTGAGTTGGGCCGCCGTCATCCCGGACGTGGTGAGGACGACGATCGTGATCCCGTTGATACGGACGTGGACCGCCGAGGCCGAAGCTGCGCCACCGATCGACGGATGGGCGATACCCACCGGGTCGTCCGTGAATTTGAAGATCTTCGCCCGGTGGATTAACGACTCGGTGCGGAGTTCGATCAATCCCGCCACAACCGTGTCGTCGTTGACCCCTATGCACGCGGGCACACTCGAGTCCGCACCCGTGATACCGACGCCGATTTCGAACCCCTGCAAATCGTACCGCGGGGTGACGACATAGCTCGCGGGAAGCCCCTCATCGACGCAGTTGTTGAAGACCGGAATGTTCCAACCTCCCCCGCCGATCGGCGGAGAGACATTTTCCGGCGAACAAAGCAAGGAATATAAGTCGATTTCTTCGGTCGGTTTCTCGCGGTTACCACAATTCCCGGCGGTACAGTCGATCGGCCCGCCGCCGCCACCCTGAACGATGATTTCCCCGCCGGCGATCGCCACGCTGCAGCCGATCGCCAACGCTCCGACCATCCCGCTCGCGCTCCACATCCAGCCAGATGTCCTCATTTTTTCCCCTCCAGAACTAAAAGGACCAAGAACCACGCGTCGCTGCCAACTTGCCTAGTCGGGAACGACCGTCTCTAGTGTACCGTCGACTCGCACTTCGGCGGGGTACACTTCAGGTTCGAATTTTTTCTGAGGCTCCGCCGCGGTGCGGCTATCATCTCGAACGGAATGCGACGATTCGGCTGGTCGATCTGCCTTGTCTTCTTGGCCTGCGCGCCAGGCGGCGGCCCCGCGCCGCAGGCCCCGGAAGTCACGCAGGCGAGGCTCGCGCGAATGGAGGGGGAGGTGCTGGATGCTCGCGCTGCCGGGTACCCGGATCGAGCGATTGCTACCCTGCGCCAGATGGCGGACTTCGCCCCGGATCACCCCTGGCCCTACGAACTCGCTGTCCGGATCCACGCCTCTCCGCCGAGGTTCGGCGAGGCCGAAGCCCTGATCGAGTCCTTCGGCCAGCAGGGTCCCGGGCTGAGCTTCGGGCGAGCGACGATCCTCTATTATCAGGATTCGTACGACGCGGCCCTCGCCGTGCTCTTTCCGGTGCTCGACGAGTACCGCCGACGTGGCAGCCGCGGAGGGCAGGCCGCAACCCTTCGCTTGATCGGCAACTGCCATGGCTGGAAGCATGACTGGGTCGAAGCAGAGACCACCCTCGAGGAGGCAGCGGACCTATTCCGGAAGCTGGGAGACGAACCGTCGTTCGCCTCGAGCCTGAATCAGAGCGCCTGGGTCGCCAGGCTTACGAGTCGGTACGAGTTCTCGACGACGCTCCTCGAACGAGCGATCGCGATCCAATCGCGGATCGGTGACCGCCGCGGGGAAGCTCGGTCGTGGTATTCGCTGGCCTACACGCGAAAACTGGACAAGGACGAGCCGCGGGCCCTGGAGGCCCTGGACCGAGCAGCGATGCTCCAGCGACGTATCGGCGACGCGCGAGACCTGTTCCAAACGATTAACGAAGTGGCACAGACCTACTTGTACTTCGGCCAGGGAGACCGCGCGGTCGCACCTCTGGTGGAGAGCGCTGCAATCGCCGCCAGCTTCGAGGCCTGGGGCAAGGAAGCCGCGAATCGGCAATTGGCGGCGCTCGAATACTCGCGAATGGGCCGTCACGCCGAGGCGCTCGAACAGAGCGATCAGGCAGTCCAGGCGGCCGAGCGCTCCGGCGACGCGCGCACGATCGCGGGCACCGAGGTCAACGCAGCGCTGATCCTGTCCCAGGCGGGCCAGTACCACGCCGCGATGAACCGGGCGCAGGCTGCGGCGGAACTCGCATCGCGGGTCGATCCCGCGGCTTTGGGACTCCAAGCGCGGGCGCTGATGACTCGCGTTCAGAGTCTGGTGTGTCTCGGCCGCCTGACCGAAGCCCTTACCGATCAGCGGCGCGCGCTCGAGTTGTTTCGCCAAGCTGAATCACTCGGCGACGTAGTCACCGCATCGAATAACCTGGCCGGAATCCACTCACGACTGGGCCATCACGCTGCGGCGTTACGATCTGTGGAGGACGGCCTGAAGCTGGCGCGCGAGCGGGCCCGTCGCTGGCCGGACGACCGCGCGACACGGCAACAGTTGGCAGTCGCGCTCACAAGCCGGGGCGTGGTTATCGCAGACCTCGGGCGTTTCGAGGAGGCACTAGCGAACCAGCTTGAAGCGCGCGAGCTCTGGGATTCCCTCGGCGAGACCGGACTGTCCGCAATCGCTCGAATGAACCTGGCGTCCCTGCGTTTTGAGATGCGGCGCACTCCGGAAGCGATCGAAGACATCACCGACGCCATCAACCGGTTTCGCGCGCTGAGAGACGAACGGGGCGAGGCCGCAGCCCTGGTCCATCATGCCGAAATACTGCTGGCTTCAAACCGACGCGAAGACGCGCGACGATCCGCAGTCGAGGCCGTCCGCCTGACGAGCGAACACGGCTGGCCTCAGGAGTCGGCGGCGGCCCACACAATCTCGGGGCAGGTCCAGGAGGCGGTCGGCGAGTACGAACGTGCCCTTGAATCGTACCGGAAAGCCATCGAAACGCTCGAGCATCAGCGTGGGGCGCTCCCCGACGACCTGCTCAAGATGCGTTTCTTTTCCAAGCTCCTCGACACTTTCGAACGCGCCGTTCGATTGCAGGCCCAACTCGAGCACCCAACGGACAGATCGCTGCCCGCCGCCTTCCGACTCGCCGAGCAGGCTCGGGCTCGCGGGCTCACCGAACTGCTGGCCGAGACGCTGACTCCAGGGGCGAGCGACACCGACGGGGCCCGACGAGCGATCGAACTCGCCGATCGGGTCAGCGCCGCGATGGTTCGGCTCTCCGAAGCCACCACGCTGGAGTCGATCGCAACCGCGCGCGCCACGCTCGAACAGGCCGAGGACGAGCGCGAACGCTTTCTTGTCGAGTCTCGATCCAAGCCTTCGCGCGGTTTTTCTACGTCGCACACCGATGCGATCGACCTCGCGCGGCTCCAACACGACGTGCTGCGTGAGGACGAAACCCTTCTCCGCTACTTCTTCGGCAACGGCGCCCCGTGGCTCTGGATCGTTGATCGCCGCGAGGTTCAATTCGTCGAACTGCAGGCCACGAAAGACGAGATCGCATCACGGGTCGCGGAGTGGCTCCATCGGGAGGGACGACAAGGCGCCGGGCTGGGGGCGTCTCCGTCCGGAGAGACCCAGGCAGACTCGCTCGGCGTCGAGATCGGCCTGAGCGAGGCGCGGCTGTCACGACGATTGATCGTCGTCCCCGATGGCCCGTTGCACCGGATCCCGTTCGAAGCCGTGCGCCGTGACGGCAAGTACCTGATAGAAAATCACGAGATCGTCGTGGTCCCGTCCGCGACCGTGCTCGCACAACTGCGATCGCGGCGCGGCGCGGCGGAATCCGGGGGCTTCCTGGGGGCCGGAGACCCGCATGACGGTCGGGCGGATTCGCATTTTCCGGATCTCGCCTTTTCAGGCCAGTCGGTCGAACGGATCGCGAGCCGATTCCCGCCTGGACGAGCCACGCTCCTGCTCCGCGACGCGTTCACCAAGGAAAATCTCCGGCGCCAACGCTGGGACCGGTTCCGCTTCGCCCACTTCGCGACCCACGGCTGGCTCGACGACGAGCAACCCGGCCGCGTGGGACTCCGGCTGAGTCCGTCCGCGGTCGGCGGTCCGGCCGAGTTCCTCAACCTGGAGGATGTCGCCGCAATGGACCTTGACGCCGAGTTGGTGGTTCTGTCGGCGTGTCAGACCGGGCTCGGGAAATCGCTCCCGGGCGAGGGAGTGGCCGGGTGGGCCAGGACGTTCCTGGCTGCCGGGGCCCAATCGGTGATGGTCAGCCTATGGAATGTCGGGGATCGAACGACGGCCGAGTTCATGGAAACGTTCTACCAAGAGCTTGACGGACGATCGGTTCCAGAGGCGGCCCGGGAGGCGAAACTCGCTTTCCTACGGTCTGAACGGCCCGCGCGGCGGGCGCCCTACGCGTGGGCACCGTTCGTCCTCGTCGGCAATCCTGGAATAATGGCCGTACGATTGAACCCGGGAGCAGCGATGGCGAAGTCTGAATCGAACGCGCACAGGTGACCCGGTGACCCAGTTCGATCCGGATCACTTGCTTCTTCCCCTGTATCTTGCTGGCCGACTTGCCAGCGACGAGCGGGAGCGCTTCGAGCGACATATGAAGAACTGCAAAGACTGCGACGAGGAGCGGCGCTTCATGGCCGGTGTCGCCTCCGGGATCGAACGGCACGGTACCGCGTTCATCGCCGACCACCCGCCTGCCGATTCCCTCGTCGCGTTCGTTAACGGCGAGCTTCAGGGCGACGAACGACGGGAGGTCGAACGGCACCTGGCATTCTGCGCGACCTGCACCGTCGAGGTGCGCTGGATCTCCGGCGACGAAATAGCTGGACGCGTCGCGCCGTCCCATCCGTCGGCGTCGCGTTGGAACCGGGCCTGGGTGGTCGCGGCCGCCCTCGCTGCGGCGTTTGCTCTCGGACTGTTCGTTCCGACGCTTTTCGACGGCGGTGCTGTCTCGCCGAGCTTTCCCCGCCTCCGGCTTGTCGCCCAGCCTGAGCTCGCAGGTGCGAGGCCGACCAGAATCGAGGTCAAGCGCGAGGAGCTCCGCTTCAGCGCTCTGGTCCCCGTCGATCTCGCGCCTGCTGAGTTTCCGTCCACGGTCGAGATCTCGAACCGCGAAGGCAGGATCGTTGGTCGAACGACGATCGCCGGTCCCGAGGAGTTGGTCGCCGGGCGGTACCTCGCCTTCGAGTGCCCCCTGACGGACTGCCCCGCCGGGGCTTACACCGCCGGGATCCGGACCCGCGGCGGCACGCTTCGCGAGTCAATCCCGTTCGAAGTTGTCCTGCCCTGAGCCTGGTCTAGGGCGAAAGCGCGACCGAGCGGGCATCGCGAAACCGGATCAGCTTGCGCTGGGCCTCGTCCCACAACGCCAGCCGCGAGCAGCGAATCCCGTCCCAGATGGTCAACCGAGAGACTTTCGACAGGTCGGGGTGATCGCGCAACACCTCGGGCAGGCGGTAGTTCGGAATCCGCGCCCCAAGATGATGGATGTGGTGTAGACCGATATTGCCGGTCGCCCATTGCAAGAGCTTGGGAAGCGCCAGATACGAGCTGCCCTCGAGTGCTGCGGCCTGGTAGTTCCAGTCGGGGTCGTGCTCCCAGTAGGTGTGCTCGAACTGGTGCTGGACGTAGAACAGCCAGACCCCAAGGCTTCCCGCGGTCAGCGTGATCGGAAGCTGAACCCACAAGAGCGTGGTCCAGCCGAGGGTCCAGCAAACGATGCCGACGACGACCGTGATCGCCAGATTCGTCAGCCAGATGCTCCGCCGCTCGCGCCGCCAATCGCGCGGCACGATCACGGGCAACCGGTGGCGGATCACGAAGTGAATTCCCGGACCGACGCCGAAAAGCACGACCGGATTCCGATAAACGCGATAACAGAAGCGGCGCCAGCGAGAGAGCGCCCGGTACTCTTCGACAGTCAGCGTGCAAATGTCCCCGAAACCACGGTGCTCGAGATTCCCAGAAGAGGCGTGATGGATCGCGTGCGTCCGACGCCAATAGCTGTAGGGCGTCAGCGTAAGCACGCCGATCGCGCGACCGACGAAATCGGCGACCTTCTGGTTTTTGAAGTACGAACCGTGGCCACAGTCATGCTGGATGATGAACAGACGCGTCAGAAAGAACGCGGCCGGCACTGCGAGCAACAGCACGAGTGCGTAGGAGACGTCGAGCAGCGCGTACATCGCGGCCCAGGTTCCGAAGAACAGCGCAGCCGAGTTGAAGAGCTGCCACAAGCTGCGAACGAGTTGCGGCGTTCTGTAGCCGGCGAGGGTCCGGACGAGTGTGGGACTCGTGGCGTCCGTCATCATTTGGTCTCCGACGCTGCTGCCTTGACCTTCGTTTTCTTCTTCGACACGACCTTGGTCTTCCGGGCGCGCGACACCTTGACCGGGGGCGGCGCATCGCTGCGCTCCATCTGGACTTTCTCGGTCAAGAACCTCCGGGTCCCGGCATCGTCGAAGACGATCGTCGTGACCTTCGGGTTCACCTCGCTCACCGTTCCCAGCCCGTAGGTGCCGTGCGCGATCCGGTCTTTGGAAGCGAACGATTCTTTGCTCTTGGCCATGCTTACCTCGGCGATTGGCGGTCCCACGGTTCGACGGAAGTCTGGAGAACTGCGTGTTTTGTCCGGCCCCCGGCCGAGACCAGGCAGCGGGAGCGGCTGGGGTGGGAGAGTTCTCTAATAATGACGTGCCGACTGGCGGGTACGCAGAGAGACTCTAGGGGCTGGGGGCCTCGGTGTCAAACTTCGTCGTCATTCCCCCCGTTTGCGTTCGAGCGCCCGCTCGGCCCGAAGTCGTTCCAGTTCGACCGCGCCGTGGTCGGCAAAGCGCATCGCGGCTGCGATCGCCCGATGGCCCGCCTGTTCCGCGATCAGCCGGTGCATCTCTTGGCATACTCGGCGGTAGGATGCGTGCCCCTGGGGGGCCGTCCGTAGCTCGATCACGTGCATCGCCTCGCGGGCGTTCATCTCCATGTAGTACCGGACCCGGTAGGCCATGGAAAGCACGTAGGGCGCGACCTCGGGCAGACCCGCGGCGAGGACCCGTTCGTGAATCGCAGCCGATTCGTCCATCACCCGTCGCCATTCGTCCATCGCGCCGGCTTCGTCGATCGCTTCGGCCGCGACCCAGCCATGCGCGGGTGACAGTCGCTGCCACTCCAACGTCAACAGCCGGTGACGCTGCAAGTCGCGAAACGCACCGTAGTCGCCCAGCAGATCGAAGCGATAGCTCGTCCGCTCGAAAGCGCGTCCTGGTTTGTGCCGCCGATTCGCACGCTGCCCGACGTAGGTCGCCAGTACGCGGCCGCGCTCCTCGACGCTCATCCGTCGAGCGGCCTCCAACAACTGCCGATCGCCGAGATTCGATACCGCATACATCGCCGCCGCGACGACCTTGACCTCCCCCTCCGGGTCGAAATCGACGAGCCGCACTTCGGGCTCGGGGGCCGGCTCGATTCCCGACAGCAACTCGGCGGCCACTAGGGCCACCTCACGACGCGTGTCGGCGAGATACTCGGTGGCACGCAACCCGCGCTCGGGTTGATCGACCCGCGTCAGGAACGCCGGGATGATCCGACGCAACTCGGCCAGCATGGCGTCGGCGACGGTTCGCGCCTCGCTCAACGGATGGGCGCGCAGTCGTAGCAACAGGTTCTCCCAAGCCTGCCCGGTGCCATAGATTCCGACGTTGGACAGCGCCGCCGCAGGCAACAGTCCTCGAACGGCGTCGAGCGCCTTGGCGCGAATCACCCGTCGGTGCATCGCCGGCGAGTCCGTTGCCTCGCGCGGATGGCGCGCGGCAAAATGTTCCTCCAAGCGCGGAAGGAGCGCGGCGTAGGTCGCGAACGCGTCGTCGAGGGTTCGGGCCCACGGGGCTTCGAGCGCGCTGCCGGCGATCTCGTCCGGAAGCCGATAACGCCAACGCCCGCCGGGACGATCCGTGTAGGCCACGTAGCGTGTCGACTGCTCGAGATAGGCCATCAATCGGCCCCACTCGAGCAGCTTGGTCAACAGATTCGAAACTCCCTCGCAGGCCAGGTGCACTCCACCCAGCTGGGCCACCGAATCGTCGCCGTACTCGACGAAGACCCTCTCAAAGAGCTGCTCGGCGCGCGCGAGGCCCGCACCCGCCACGCCGCTCCCGGGACTCGGCTCGATCCGCTCGGCTAACTCGTCAAGAAAAAACCCGCGCAACGACTTGTCCGAGCGGGAGTACCTGTCTAACAGCGAACCCTTGACGACCTCCGGCGCCATCAGATGGTTGCCGTTGAACGTTCCGCC
>JANNRU010000279.1:0-3089 GCA_031401755.1 Acidobacteriota bacterium
AATTGTTCGCAGGTGGCGGTGAAGCTGGCCAAGGTGGCGAGGGTTTGGCCGCCGCGGTCGGAGCCGAAGAAGAGCCAGTTTTTGCGGCCGATGGCGAACGGCTTGACGGCGCGCTCGGCGGCGTTGTTGTCGATGGTCAGCGCGCCGTTAGTGAGGTAGACGTTGAGGGCGTCCCATTGATTGTGTGCGTAGGTAAGCGCCGCGGCCAGCGGCGCCTTCGGCAAAGTTTGTTGGCGCTCGCGGTCGAGCCACCCTTTGAAATCGTCGAGTAGCGGCCGCGCTTGTTGTTGCCGCACCGCCTGCCGGGCCGGCGCGTCGAGATCCTTCGCCGCCTGCTCGATGGCGAAGAAGGCTTTGATGCGCGCGACCGCTTCGGTCGCTTCCTGCGGGCTCGACTTCTGCGCCTCGACGAACTTGCGTCGCGTGTGCACCATCCGAACGCAATCTGTGTATTTCGCGCCACCCTTACCATTCCATTCGTTTCCACCAGCCGTGCCTATTTCCCCCACATCGCCCGTCGGCCCTAGACCGACAGGGTTTATTTCGTTCATGCTGGCCTTTCGCAAGGAGGCCAACGCATGCGTTCCCCACCCTCGAATTCGCAATCCCCGCGGTGGACGATCGACTCCGTTCCCGTTCCTCATCGTGACGCCGTCCGGCGCCTTGAGCAGGCCATTCGACTTCTGCTCGGTTCAGCCGACGACATTCCCGATGGTTCCATTCCTCCACCTCTTCGGAGACCGACTGATGTCAGTAGCTCTTTACGCCCGTGTCTCGACCGATCGGCAAAACCGAGATCAGACGATTGAGAGTCAACTGACGGCCTTGCGGCGATGGGCCGTGGAGCAAGGCCACGCGATCCTGCCCGAGCATGAGTTCACTGACGAAGGCTACAGTGGCTCGCGGTTAGATCGTCCGGCGCTCGATCGGCTCCGCGATGCCATTCGCGAAGGCGAGGTCGATGTTGTGGCTGTCTACAGCCCTGATCGATTGGCCCGCCGTTATGCCTACCAGGTCGTCTTGCTCGAAGAGTTCCGCAAGGCCGGATGCATTGTGATGTTCATTCATCGGCCGATCTCCGACGATCCGCACGACCAATTACTCCTGCAAATTCAGGGAGCAGTCGCCGAGTACGAGCGGGCCGTGCTCGGCGAGCGATTCCGACGCGGTAAGCTTCAGAAGGCCCGGTCCGGTCATTGGGTCGCCGGCCAGGCGCCCTATGGATATCGCTACGTTCCCAAGCGTGACGGCGTGCCGGGTTATCTCGTGATCGACGAAGACGAAGCCGCCATTGTGCGGATGCTCTACCGCTGGCTCATTGACGAACGGATGACGGTTCGCCAGATCCTCAAACGACTCGCCAACGGACCCTGGCGACCGCGGAGCGGCAAGCAGTTCTGGTCATCCTCGGTGGTATACCGCGTACTCTCGGACCCGGTATACACCGGCACGGGTTATGCCAACCGCCACGTCTTCGTCGTCCCCCGGAAGTCGCGAATGACAGGGCCGCGTGCCGGAGAGAGGACTTGCCGAAGACTTCGGCCAGAATCGGAGTGGATTCCCATTCCCGTGGTGGCGATCATCGACAACGTCATTCGTCAGCAGGCGGTCGAACAATTGGCCCGCAATTCGGTCCTGTCGTTCCGCCACAACACTTGCAATCAGTATCTTCTCCGTTGCCTGCTCACCTGCAAGTCTTGTGGAAGAGCCTTGCACGGCATCACCTACCGCAATCGGAACGAATCGAAACTTCAAGCGTATTACAAGTGCCGGGGCAAAGAGGGCATCAGCCAGAATCCGGATCAGCGATGCCACCAGAACTCCACGAAGATGGCCGAACTCGACGACGCTGTCTGGAACCATGTGGTGAAGTTGCTCGAAGATCCGGCGACGCTACTGGCCCAGTTCCAAGTCGCCACGGAAGCGGTCGCGCCGCCGGATGGGACCGCCGAAATGGCGAAACAATTGCGTCGGCTGGATCGGGAAGACCAGCGACTCGTCGATGCCTACCAGATTGAAGCGATCACGATGGATGAGCTTCAAACCCGGCGGCGATTGATCGAAACCCGTCGCCTGGCTTTACAAGCTCAGCAGGAACAATCGGAGCGGTTGCGGGATGAGCGTCGGTCGGCTCAGACGGTCTGGAACGATCTCTCGACCTTCTGCGAACGAATTCGCACGCGTTTGACGGAAGTGACGGTCGAGGAGAAGCAGCAAGTCTTGCAGTTGCTCATCGATCGAATAATTGTCAGCGAGGATTCCCTGGAGATACGGCATGTGATACCGTTACGGGGATTGCAGCCGCAGATTGCCAACCCCAACCCCACCAGACCTCCCAAAACAGTTGAGGACCAGGATGAACCGAAGACAAACGGGCTATGCGCAGCATTGCGTTCGGATGGTGTGCGCCCAGCAGGCGACCTCGACGACTTGGCCTTGGCTCTTCGCGAAGAGTTCGTTGTAGCCCGAGTAAGCATCGCATTGCAAGTAACCGCGGAAGCCGGCTAAGAACGCCAGTGGCCCGTCGCGGCAGTGATCGGCGGTCGCGTCGTAAACGGTGCCGCCGGTCGACACGTACGCCCACAGCCGGCCGGTGCGGCAGTGCTCGCGACTCGCGTCGAGCACCGGGACCGGTGTGTCGTCGGTGTTGACGACGTTCGATGCCAGCACCCGGGCTTGGAGCAACAGATAAAGAGGTGTCAACACGTCAGCCGCGTCGGCCATCCAGCCGCACAACGTCGAACGGGCGAGATCGACGCCATCACGAGCATAGCGCTTTTCCTGGCGGTACAGCGACAGATAATCGACGAGCTTGGACACGATCACATCGGCGATCAGGCCGGGCGCGGCCTTCGCTTTCGGCAGCGCTTCCGGCGGCAGCGCGGCGACGTGCAACTCGTCGGGCCGCCCTCTTCGCCGATGCGCTCCCCGGTGCCGCCGATGGCCATCTTCTCCGCGTCGGTGATGTCCACGATCGTGGCTTCGCGACGCAGGTTCGCCGGCAACGCCCGCCGGCCGTGACCCTTCGGTCGCGGTCGCGGTGCCGCGACCGGTGGCGGCGGCAGTTCCGCCGGCGGGTCGCCGAAGAG
>JANNRU010000280.1:0-17481 GCA_031401755.1 Acidobacteriota bacterium
TACAAGAACTATGACCCGCGAGCGGCGATCCTGAAGCAAGCCTGCAGCGAGGTGCTAGCGCGCCTTGGCGGATCCAGCCGCCTGCTCGAAATCGCCATGCGCCTGGAAGAGGTCGCGCTCAAGGACGAGTACTTCGTCAGCCACAAACTCTACCCGAACGTCGACTTCTACTCGGGGGTGATCTACAAAGCGATCGGGATCCCGGTGAACATGTTCACCGTGATGTTCGCGCTGGGCCGGACGGCCGGGTGGATCGCGCAGTGGCTCGAAATGCGGCGCGACCCGACCTTCAAGATCGGGCGCCCGCGACAGATCTACACCGGGTCCAAGCTGCGTCCGTATACCCCGATCGCCAATCGCGGTTGATCCTTGTCTCGCGAGCATCCGGACTCGAGCCTTGACTATCGGGGGCCCGGTGACGAAATTGTCACAGGCCGTGCGCCCGAGGGCGAGTGACCTGGGGGCGTCCCGGGGTTAAGCTGTTCCCGCATTCACGAGCCGGCACCAGGACCCATGGAATCTCGACCCCAGAACAATTCGCTCGATGCGGGCGTCCAGTTCATCAACCGCGAGTTGAGCTGGCTGGCCTTCGCCCGCCGGGTGCTGGCCTTGGTCGAAAGCCCCGACCTGCCATTGCTCGAGCGGATCAAGTTCGCCGGCATCATGGGGATGCTGCACGACGAGTTCTTCATGAAGCGGATGAGCGGGCTCAAGCGCCAAGTCTCACGGGGCGTGCGCTCTCGTTCGCACGACGGGCGCGTGCCCGCGGATGAATTCGGCGAGTGTCGCTCCGAGATCCTGCGACAGAGTCGAGCGCTCGCGCGGGTCCTGGCGGAGGATCTGCGCCCGGCGCTCGCCACCGCGGGAATCCCGATCCTCGATTGGTCCCAGCTCGACACCCTGACGAAAGAATCCCTACGGACCCACTTTAGGGACAGCGTCGCCCCGGTTCTCACGCCCCTGGCCGTGGACAAGGAACATCCGTTTCCGTTCATCCGTAGCGGAGGGTTGAACCTCGCCGTGATCCTACCCGGCGGCCGCAACGAAAACGACCGATTCGTTCGAATCAAGGTTCCGCCCAATCGTTCCCGCTGGGTCGCGGTCGACGGCGGCGGCGTCGTCCCGCTCGAACAGGTCATCGCGGCCAATCTCGACCTGATGTTCCCATCGGCTCCCCCGCGATCGGTGCACCTTTTTCGCGTGACGCGAGGGGCCGAAGGCGAGGTCGAGCGGGCGGATCACGACGACAAGTCACTGAAAGAGCCCGGCAGCATCGTGCAGCTCGTTTCGAGCGAGCTCAAGGCTCGCCGATTCGCAGGCGTCGTACGGCTCCAGGTCGATGCGTCGATGCCGGACGCGCAACGCGAGTGGCTGGCCGCTCGACTGGGACTCGATGCCGAGGACTGTTACCCGATCGACTATTTTCTGCGCCTACGTGACCTGCAAGACTTCGAGGTCCCGGAGCGGAACGACCTGCGATTTCCGCCCCACATCGCCGCGACACACCCGCGGCTCCGCGGCATTCCGCGCGACGATCCGCGCGCATTGTTCGAGGTGATCAAGCACGGCGACGTGCTGCTCCACCATCCTTACCATTCCTTCGACAGCTCGGTGCTGCGCTTCATCCAGGCCGCGAGCGTCGATCCTGCGGTCTTGGCGATCAAGCTCACGATTTATCGCACCAGCAGCGACTCGCCGATCGTCAAAGCGCTCGTCGAGGCCGCGCGACGTGGAAAACAGGTTGCCGTCGTGGTCGAGATCACGGCTCGATTCGACGAGGCGCCGAACATCGCCTGGGGCAAGTTGCTCGAGCAAGAAGGGGCTCACGTGGCCTACGGCGTCGAGAGTCTGAAAACCCACGTCAAGCTCGCACTGGTGGTCCGGCAAGAGGGCGGGGGCCTGGTCCGCTATGCCCACGTCGGGACCGGGAACTACCACACCGGGACGGCCCGGATCTACGAAGATCTGGGCGTTCTCACCGCGGATCCCGAGATCTGCGAAGAGGTCGGCGCCCTCTTCAATCAGTTGACCGGTGCGGTTCCAGGCACCAAGTTCCGACACCTGCTCGTCGCGCCCGGGACGATGCGCCGGCGGTTCGTCGAGCTAATCCGGCGCGAGGCCGATCACGCCCGCGCCGGCCGCCCGGCCGCGATTCACGCCAAGATGAACCAGCTTCAAGACGAGGAGATCATCGGCGAGCTCTACGAAGCCTCGCGGGCCGGTGTGCCGATCGCTCTGAACGTTCGCGGGGTGTGCTGCCTGCGCCCGGGCGTTCGCGGACTGTCGGAGACGATTCGGGTCTTTGGCGTCGTGGGGCGGTTTCTCGAGCACAGTCGGATCTACCGCTTCCTCAACGGTGGCGATCCGCTGTGCTTCATCGGCTCCGCCGACTGGATGCGACGCAACCTCGACCGTCGGGTCGAGACGATGTTGCCCATTCGCGACCCGCGCCTGGAAGGCGAGATCGTGCGCATTCTCCAGATCTATGAAGAGGACAATCAGTCGGCCTGGGATTGCGGACCCGACGGTGAATACCGCCGGCGCCGGCCGGCGCCAGGAGAGAGCCCGCGGCCGGCGCAGCAACGGTTCCTCGACGACGCACGCCGCGTCGACGCCCAAACGAAGCGCCTCGAAGAACCGGAGCCCGACATCGATTCACGGGATGCCGACCTCGATCTCGAAGAGCGAACGGGCGCCGCGTCGCCCTGAGTCTAGGATTCGTCCAGACCCTTCGGCGTCCACGAGGCCACGAGACTGCCCCGTACGCCCACGACCTCCCGCCAGCGCTCGATCGGTAGCTCGAGCTGCGCGAGCGCACCGGTCGGCAGTCGGAGCTCGGCACCGGTGAGGCGCGCCACGAGTACCTCGAGATCGGGGTTGTGACCGACGATCAGCGGGAGGCGCGCCAACTCCGGAATCGTGACCATTAACCGCTCGGCCGCCTCGGCCCCCTCGAAGTAGAGGTCGGCCGCGAACTCGATCGCGCCGGAGAACTCGCAGCGACCCAGAGCGAGGTCCGCCGTTTCCCGTGCCCGGCGCGCGGTCGAACAGTAGACCCGGTCAGGGACGATTCGCTCTTCGAGCAGCAGGCGGCCGATCCGCACGGCGGCGCGCCGGCCGCGATCGTTGAGCGGGCGATCGGAGTCGTCCAGCGTCGGGTCTTTCCAACTCGACTTGGCGTGCCGCAGGATGAGCAGCCGCTTCATCGTCGTTCATTCTAGAATGAACCTGAAAATGCGCTGGGTCATCGGTGACATCCATGGCTGTCTGAGGGAACTCGAGCGATTGCTGAGGGCGATTCGCTTCGATCCGGCGCGCGATGAGGCCTGGTCGACCGGAGACTTCGTTCGCGGCGGCACCGACTCCGCGGCGGTCCTTCGCCTGTGGCGGGAGATCGGCGGGCGCGGCGTGATCGGCAATCACGACCTTCACGCCTGTCGCGAGTGGGCGGGCGAGCGACCGCGGACGTCGTCTCTGGCCAGTCTGTTCTGCGCGCCCGATGCGGAGGCTTCGATCGCCTGGCTGCGCCAGCTTCCGTTGCTGGCGCGGTTGCCTTCGTCGGACGACGATCGCGACGTCTGGGTCGTCCACGCCGGAGTCCACCCCCGCTGGGACGACCTGGCCGCGTTGGCCGAGTCGGTCAACGCCGCCCCGCGAGACGAGGAGTGGCTCAAGCGATCGGAGGTCGTCTTCGCCACGAGCGTGCGCTGCTGCGATGCCAACGGGCAACGCTCACCCCAGAAGGGCGGCGCCGAGGACTGTCTGGCCCCCTATCAGCCGTGGGACGATTTCTACCGTGGCGCCGAGTTGGTGGTTCACGGCCATTGGGCCATGCGCGGCTATTACCGTGGGCCGCGGACGCTGGGCCTCGACTCGGGCTGCGTCTACGGCGGGGCGTTGACGGCGTGGTGCCTCGAAGAGGATCGCATCGTTCGCGTTCCGTCCGCGTACAACTCGTTTGCGCGTTGACCCGTTTTGCGCCGACTCTTCAGCTCCGTCAATCGGTTGAACTGGACCTCTTGGATCTCCACCGACCGTTACCATTGATGCACGAGCAGATGGCCCAGCTTCTCGTGCAACTGACGGATCTCAAGCCCTGCCTTGAGAATGAAACACTCTGCCGACCCGTTCGGAGGGTGGCTGCGGATGAGCGCGCCGTCCTACCGGTTGATCTCGGGAGCCCACGCGAACGCTTCGAGCAGTGAGGTCTCGACCGCAGGCAGGGCCCAGTTGTCCTGGTTGACGAAAAATACGCGTCCGTCGATCGGCTCGCGCACACGGCGAGCGTGTCCATCAGCGATGAACCCGGGGGCGGAGATCGGCAATGCGTGGCCCCAACGCGTCAGTCGCACCTGTCGGATTTGCGAACGCTGAACACCGACGGGCGTCAGAATCTCATCGAGATGCTCGATCAAGCGCTCGGTCACGTGGTCGAACGCCTGTTGGCCAAGAATAAAACCGCGTCCGGTCACGTAAGGTAGCGGCCAGTAGAGCGTCAGCACTTCGCGATCGGTACTGCCGCCGAGCGGGAAGCCGGCGAGCACCATGTCCAGCGGCCGGTGCCAGTCGTTGATCGACGGCGCCCCGGGTCCCCCGGGGAGCGAACCGTCCTCGAGCAGGAATGCGTCGTAGAACGAATCGCCGAGGCCGCGTTCGACCAGGATATTGACGACGATGTAGCCACGATACTCGAGCGTGACCATCGAATTCGCTCGTTTGGGGTCGAGCCTGAGGTACTCGGGCATGATCCATTTGCAGACGAATTTCGGGCAGGCCATCACCACGCGCCGCGCCTGGACCGCGCGTACCGCGCCATCGGCAAGGCCGTAAGTCACCGCGACACCGTCTCGATTCGGCCGAACATCCAGCGCGACGCACTCGCCGAGAAGATTGAATCTCGCACGGCGTCCATTGACGAGGCGCTTCCACAGACGCTGCGCGATCTGCGCGGTTCCACCCGGAAAGACCCACTGGCCATACTGCTCGGCTGCGAGAAAATTCCAGCCCGCCGCGGCGGAGATCTCGTCCTGGCCCGCCGCGAAGGACGACCAACAGTAGTGCTCGATCGCCGCGTCGAGCAGCGGCGGCAGCGGCCCGCCCATGCGTTGCTCGATCGCCTGTCGGAAGGTCAGTCGATCCAGCTCGAGAATCCAATCGAAGTCCGTTGCGGGCAGCGGAATGTCGGGGTAGTTCTTGCCGTACTCCTCGACCAGGGCGAGAAACTGGCGGAATCGCGCCTGCTCTTCGGGCGGCCGGCCGGCCCCCTGCCAGAAGCCCTCGATCAACTGGCCATCGACCTCGACCGGATCCGGACCGGGGGGGCCGGGTGTGATCCGCACAATCTTGGTCAGTCCCAGATCGTCATAGAGGGACGCCAGCGGCTCGTCGGGTTCGATGCAGTAGGCCCCGCCGAGCGAGTAGGGAAGGTTGCCCCACTGTTCGGCTTGCGCGTTGCCGCCAACGCGGCGATTGTGCTCGATCATCAAGAGATTTTCGTTGCGAAGCAGATGTGCGGTGCACAATCCGGCGAGGCCACCGCCGACGATTACCACATCGACCGACTCGGTCGGGGCCGGCGGTGGGTTGCCGTAGCCGATCCACTCGCCGAGCGCCGGAAACGGCGGATGAGAGCCGCGATTCTGGAACCGGTCGCCGCTGAAGTCGTACCAGAACGGCACCCCGTCCACGAAGACCTCGCCCGACATCTCCGGGTGGGTGTCGATCGGAGAGTGGCGCCCGGACTCGCGAAAGATCCGCGAGGCCTGGGTCAGCGTGGAGCCTGCCGTCGCCGTCATCGCGACCCACGTACTCCCGAACTTCAAGAATTTCCGGCGCGTCGTGTTGGACAAGCCTCGCCCCCCTCAACGGGGTGAATGTACGGCTAGTCGCGCGATCAGATCGACCCGTTCTTCAGTTCCTTGATCATGCCCAACGAGACCTGGCCGCCGTAGTAGAGCCCCAGTTCTTCGTCCAAGTAGTCGAATCCCGAACGCTCGAAGAGGCGTCGCGCCGGACAATTGTCGTCGGCGACGGTCAGGCGGAGGCGAACGATCGGTGGCACGGCGCGACGAACTTCGCCTTCGACCTTTTCCAACAATAGGCCTCCGACCCCCCGCGCCTGTTCTCGGGGGGAGACCGCGATCGCGGTCAACTCGGCCACGGGGTCGGCCGGCGTCAGACGGCTCCACATCGTGAATCCGATCGGCTCGCCGTTTCTTGCGATGATCCAGGTCGCGACCGTCGGATCCTCGATCAATGGCGGCAACATCCGCTCGTAGGGCCCGAAGCGCGAAAACACCTCGGCGGAGATCTTGCGGACGAACGATCGGTCGCGCGACGTCCCCCGCCGAAATTCCAAGGGGGTCGTCTCGCTCACCGCTCGGCCTCAGTCGAGTCTTCGCGCCAGTGCGCGCCTCGACTCACGCGATTCCGGCGCGCCGCGTGCGCGACGAGCAGGGCCGCCTGCACGCCGTTTCGAAGCCCGACGAGTCCGTCGGACAGGCGGGCCCGACGGTAGAAGTCCTCGATCGTCAACTGCAGTTGGGAGAGTTCGCGGATCGCGCGATTGAGACGGAATTCACTACGAACGAGCCCGACGTAGTGCCACATCAAGTTTCGAATCGTCTGGAAATCACCTTGGATCAGCGCGGGATCCGCGTCGTAGGTCGATCCTGTCACATCCCATTCGGGGATGTCGGCTTCGCTGACCGTGATCTCGTTTTTCCGCGCTCGGATGTCGGCGGCAGCCCGCGCGCCCCAGACGAGACCCTCGAGCAGCGACGTGCTGGCCAGGCGATTCGCTCCGTGGACGCCGGTACAAGAGACTTCGCCGATCGCCCACAGGTTGTCGAGCGTCGTCCGGCCATGCAGATCCACGAGCACGCCGCCGCAAAGATAGTGGGCCGCGGGGACAACCGGTACCGGGGTGGTCGTGATATCCAGTCCGCTATCTGCGCATCCGGCCACGATTTGCGGGAAGCGTTCGCGGATCCACGCGGCGGGACGTCGAGAGGCGATATCGAGCAGCACGTAGGGCCAATCGTGCGCCAGCATCTCCCAGTAGATCGCCCGGGCGACGACATCACGCGGCGCCAGATCTTTCCAATCGCTCGAATAGCGCTCCATGAAGGGGTGGCCATCCGGTGTCAGCAGCACTCCACCTTCGCCGCGGACGGCTTCGCTGATCAGGAGCTTGGTCGTTTCGGGACCGTGCAGCGCCGTGGGATGAAACTGGATGTACTCCATGTGCGCCACGCGCGCTCCGGCCCGGGTGGCCATGGCGATCCCATCACCGCGGGCGCCGGGACGATTAGTCGTGTTCAGATAGATCTGCCCGAGACCGCCGGTCGCCAGCACGGTCGCTCGCGCGACGATCGGACACACCGATCCTGTCCGCCGGTCGAGCACGTAGGCGCCGTGACAGATCGGCGATCGGTAGATCGCCCGAGGATCGCGAGCATGGTGTGGAAAGGTCAACAGGTCGACCGCGGTCTGCTCGGTTCGGATCTCGACGTTGGCGCGCGCGGCGAGAGTCCGCTGCAGTGCGACCATGATCGCTCGGCCCGTGGCGTCGCCGACATGGAGGATGCGGCGACGCGAGTGCGCGCCCTCGAGCCCGAAGACCGGGTGCCCCGCCGCGTCGGCATCAAAGGCCAATCCCGCATCTTGCACGACCAGGCGTTCGATGACCGCCGGTCCATCCTCGGCGAGTTGACGGACTGCCGGTGACCAGGAGAGCCCGCTCCCCGCGCGTTCGACATCCTCGGCGAGCAAGTTCGCGTCGTCGTCCTCCCCGCGACCGACGATGCCGCCTTGGGCCCAGCTCGAATTCGCCTCGGCCATATCACTGGTTCGGGTCAGCAGGGTCACGCGGCGCGTCGAATCTCTCGACAGATCGAGCGCCGCCGCGGCGCCCGCGATGCCGCTGCCGATGATCAGGATGTCGGTCGACATCCGTCGGCTCAGGAAAGTTCGAGCATGCGCTCGACCGAGCGTGCCGCACGCACACGAATCTCCTCGGGGATCTCGATGACCTGGCGATTCGTGCGCAGGGCATCGAGAGTCTCTTCGAGCGTGATCTCGTTCATGTGCGGGCAACGGATGCTGCACAGGCCCAGCATCTGCTTGTTCGGGTTGGCCGCCGCAATGTTGTCACCCATCGAGCACTCGGTGAGTAGCAAGAATCTCCGATCGCTCGTCACCTCGACGCGCTCGATCATTGCTTTGGTGCCACCCGAGAAGTCGGCGACCGCGACAACCTCCGGACTGCACTCCGGGTGCGCCAGCACGTAGACGTCGGGAAACTGGCGCCGCGCCGCCTCGACGTCGCCGACCGAGAACCGCTCGTGGACTTCACAACGTCCGCGCCAACCGATCAGGAACGGGCCGCGCGGAGTCGGACCCTCGATCCGGCCATCGGCGCCCGGGAAGGCGATCTGACGACCGGTTTCGCGGGCGACGTTGCGCGCCAGGAACTCGTCCGGCAGAAAGATCACGCGTTCGGCACCGAGAGCCTCGACGATCCGGGCTGCGTTGCTCGAGGTAACGCAGACATCCGCCTCGGCCTTGACCTCGGCGTAGGTATTGACGTAGACGGCGACCGGAACGCCCGGGTTCGCGAGGCGCAGGCGCCGTACATCCTCGGCGGTGATGCTCTCGGCCAGCGAGCAACCCGCCTTTCGTGCGGGTAACAGTACGGTGCGCGACGGATTCAGGATCTTTGCCGTTTCCGCCATGAAACGAACGCCGCAGAACACGATCGGATCGCCTTCGGTTCGCGCCGCACGGCGGCAGAGATCGAGCGAGTCGCCGGTGAAATCGGGGATCGTATGGAACAGCGCGGGCTCCATGTAGTTGTGACCGAGGATCACGGCACCGCGGTCGCGTTTGAGCCGGTTGATCTCGGCGGCGATCTCGGCCTTTCGGCGCAACTCGAAGGCGGGCGCCACGTCTCCAAGACGCTCGAGCAAGAACCGGTACAAGACCTCGGGATCGGTGTCCGGCATCGCTTTGACCGCTTGCATGGTGCGCCTCGAACCCCGTGGCGGGGCCGGGCTATTGTCCTACGCTTGCCGCTGGACGACCAGCACCGCGGCAGCGAACGCCGCGAAATCGTTCGATCAGGCGCCTTCGGGGATCGCCGGCTGGTCGGTATCGATCGCCGCGGCGAGGCGGGAGGCGAGTTCGGCGACCTCGGTGCGGGTCAGTTTGGCGCCGGGGCCCTCCGCCTCGACGCGGGAGAGCGTGCGGCGGGCGAGCAGGATCGGCAGCGCGGTGAAAGCGACGAGGCCGCGATCGGTCTTGGCGCGCTGAAGCGTCAAGACGTAATCGCGGGCCGCGTTCAGATCGGCGCGGGCTAGCTGGAAGATCTCACGCGGATCGACCGCAGCGGGGAGAAAGCGCCGACCTTCGCCAGCGTCGCTCGATGCGTCTTTGAGAATGTTGACCAGCTGCAGCGCCTCGCCGAATCGCGCCGCATCCCGGCGTAACACGTTGGCGACGGGATCGAGCTCGGCGCGATTGGCCAAGAACAGCTCCGTCAGCAGCTCGCCGACGATGCCGGCAACGGCGTAGCAGTATTCGCGAAGCGCGCCGAGGTCTTCGAGCTCGACCACGGATCCGTCGCCCCGCGCGACGGTCTTCGCCATCAGTTCGACCGTGCGCACGAGATGTCGCTGGACCAGCTGCCGCGATTGCGGATCGAGCTCCAGGAACGCGCCGATCACCGGGCCCGTCGCCCCGAGAAGCTCGAGGTAGCCCGCGTGATCGAGCGGTGGATCCGCGAGCCAATCGCGAGCAAGCACGTCGGCCGCGGCAACCGTCGGAGCGGAGAGCAGCGACCCGAGACGCCGCAATTCGTCAGTGCGCCGATCGGCCGTCCAGCGCGTCGCATCCTCCAGCGTGTCGGCGATGCGAAACAAGAGGTAGGCGAGCGTGACCTCCCGGCGCGTCGGCTCCGGCAGCGCCGGGATCGAAAGCGCGAAGGTTCTGCTGGTCTTGACCAGCAGATCGTCGAGCGCTTCTGATGAGACCCTGCCCATGGCGTCCTTGGTCTGTTGACTCGTGAGACGATTATATCCCGGATGTGCCGCGACACCGCGCTTGGCTCAGGCGACGACCCGCGTTCCGGGCGCTCCACGGCCGGATAGTCCCGATCGAACGATGCCCTCCACACGACCGTCGGCGACGAGCGAGGGCACGTCGAGCCGGGCCAGCCGCACCGCGGATTCAAGCCGATGCGCCATCCCCCCGGTGACGTCGTGCCCCCGCGTCGGGCCCACCGCTGCCAGCGCCTTCGACAGGTCGTTCACCGCGATTCGGCGAATCGTCGTTCCGTCGGCCCCCAGCACCCCGGCGGTCTCGCCGAGCCAAAGCACGAGCTCGATCCGTCCCCCGTGCGCGATCCAGGCCTCGACGAGCGCCTCGAAAACGCGCTCGGTCGAAGCGATCGCGAAGCCCCAAGCACGATCAGCGACGACGTCGCCGTAGACGACGGGCAACAAACCCAGGGCGAGCGCGCGTTCGAGTGGCTCGAGCCCGACGCCGGCGGGGCGCCCGCGGTCGGTGACCAGAAAACTCGACGGCGCGAGCGAGAACGGCCTCGCCCCGGCGCGGGCCAGAGCCGTGACGACTTGTCGATGCAAGTCGGCCGCGCTCTGCTGCGTGGCCGAAATACCGGCGGCGTGCTCGGCAGCGAGGGGCCCGTCGCCGATTCCCGAGCGCTTCGCCGCGACGTGGCCGAACGAGCCACTGCCGTGACCGACGATCAGCCGCCCCGGCCAGCGATCCGCAGCGGCAGCGATCTGGCGCGCCAGGCTCGTCAAACGTCCGCGGCGCACCGAGCACGGGCGGCGTTTGTCCGTGATCAGGCTCCCCCCGAGCTTGAGCAACAACAGCGAGGGCCTCGCGCCGATCCGCGTCAAATGACGGGCTCGTCGATGAGCCGCGGTCCGGTTCCGACCCGGTCGCGAATCACCTCTGTCACGCCGGGAAGGGCGGCGAGCGCTTCGTTGACGGCCAACGCATCCGCGGGCTCGCAGATGACATGGACGTTTGGCCCGGCGTCGAGCGTCGACCAAGCACCGATCCCCCGTCCGCGCAGCGCGCGAATCGCTTCGAGAACGTCGAGCGTCGACGGGCGCCAGTAGAAGATCGGGGGCCGCGAGGACATCGCGATCAGATGCAGCTCGATCGCCTCTTCCTCGATCACCGGACCCAGCGTGGCGAGGTCGCGCCGCGCGATCGACGATCGGACGACATCGATCCGCCGTTGCACCTCGACCTGCCGGGCCGAAAAATGGGGGCTCGAGCAGGCGCGACGATGGCCTTCGAGGCTCGATACCGCTTTCTCGCCGGCATCCACGATCGCGATCAGGTCACACAGATCCCAGTGCTCTGCGGGCGCGATCACGGTCGCATGCCCCTGCCCCTCGTCGAAGCCGAGCGGCCATTCGACGTAGCCTCCGAGTGCGGATCTTGCAGCCGAACCCGAGCCGCTCCGCCGCGAGAAGTCCGACAGGGCGGTGGCTTCGAGTTCGATGCCGAGCGCCGCGGTCGCCGCCAGTGAGAGCGCTGCAAAACCCGAGGCCGACGAGGCCAAGCCGGCCGCGGCGGGAAACCTGTTCTCCGTGGCGACGCGCAGCCCCACCGCGACGCCGGCCAGGGCCCGCACCCGATCCAGATGCGCCAGAATCCGCGCGGAGAACGATTCCGGAGCCTGGGCCAGGCGACCCGCGGAATCACGCGCGAGGATCCGGTCCGCGGCGCCGTGGGCGAGGGTCTCGACCGTCGTGCGAGTGGTGCAGGCGGAGAGCGTCATCGAGATCGAGCGATTGGAGGGGATCACACGATCGAGGTCTTTCGCCCCCCAGTACTTGATGAACGCGATATTCGCCGCGGCCTGGGCAGTCGCGATCCCCAAATCAAGCCTCGCACCTGAAGCCCGGCCCACCGAAGGTCGTCCACATGCGCTTGAGCCTCTGCAAGACTTCGAGACCCTCGATGCGGGCCGGATCGGGATGGTAGACAATCAGGCAACCGGCGCCAGCCCCGCTCAATGCGCCCGCTCCTGAGATCTTCGCCGCCCCGCCTTCGCGCTCGACCCGACGGACGATTTCGAGCAACGGCTCTGGAACGACTCCGAGCGACTCCAAGCCGCGCTCGAAATCGCGAATCGCGGCAACGGCGTCCTGCGCCCCGCGATCGCCGGCAAGCCATGCATCGCGCAAGCGCTTCGTGGACTGGGCCATCTCGTCGAATACCGTCTCGAATCGTCGCGGCGCCGCGGTGACGCGCTCGCGCACCGCGGCGACCACTTCGCCGGTGCACTCCCGTGGGGTACCGGTATCGAAGACCGTGAGATCGGCGAGGACCGCTGGCGGAATATCGAGGCGCCGCAACTCGAGCCCCACGTCGCCGGCTCGCTCGATCCACTGGACGCCGCCACGGATGATCGTCCGATGGTCGATCCCGGACGGTAGCCCGTGCTGTCGTCGCTCGACTTCAAGTCCCAGCCGATCAAGCGCGTCGCGGTCGGCGCCGCCACCGCGAGCCTCGAGAAACGCGGCAAGAATCGCCACCGCAGCTGCGGACGAACTGCCCATACCGCAAGCGAGCGGGATCTCCGAGCGGACGCTCAGCGTCAGCGGCGTAGCCGACGCGGGACCGCAGGCCCGCTGCGCCTCACCGAGCGCGATCCGGACCAAATGCGCAGGATCGTCGCCGCGAACCGATCGAAACCGTTCCGAACTCGGGTCAAGCGCGAACTCGTCCCAGAGTCGGCGCGATTGGGCCGCATAGTTCTCGATCTCAGGCCAGCTCGATCGCAGATCGACACCCACGTCGCGCAAGATCAGTCGGACGGCCTCCCCGGACGGCAACAGCTCGACAACCAATCGCAACCCGACGGTGGCGACGATGGCCGGGCGGCCGTAAACGGCTGCGTGCTCGCCGATCAGGATCAGCTTGCCGGGTGCTGAGACCTGTACGGCCTCGGCGATTTCATCCCCGTGATTCGGAGGCCGCACGCGTTACTCGAAAGCCGGACTCGCCGAGAGCCGCGTCCGCGGTCACCGAGAGGTCTGTCGGCCGCGGGCGAGCTTTTCGTGAGCCGTCGTCAGGTCGCCCGAGGTGAACGCCGCCATCAACGAGATCTCTCCGGCGAGCACCGTTGCGCCCAAGATCTCCGCCAGCCGCATCGTCGCATGCCCCGGTTTTTCGGGATCCGGCCAGACGCCGAGCAGATCGAGCGCCTCACGCTGGGTGCTCAGCGAGGTCCCGCCCCCGACCGAGCCGAGCGGCACGTCGGGCAGGAAAACCGATGCCACTACCGAATCGTCACCTTGGGGCTCGATACAGGTGATCCCCATCGAGCCGCCGACGACGTGGGCCAAGTCCTGACCCGTGGCCACGAAAAACGCGGCGAGGATGTTCGCGTAGTGCGCGTTGAATCCGAGCGAGCCGCTGGCAATCGAACCCAGGAGGTTTTTCCGGTACTGAACCTCGACGAGCTGCGCGGCGGTCGTCTTCAGGCAGCCCTGCAGGACGTTGCGATCGAGCACGACCTCGGCGTGGATCCGCTTTCCTCGTCCCTCCTGGAAGTTGATCGCGGCCGGCTTCTTGTCCACGCAGTAGTTGCCGGAGATCGCAACGCACTGGACCTTTGTCTCGGGCTCGATCAATTCTTGAACCACGCGATCGCAGGCCAGCGTGGCCATGTTCATTCCCATCGCATCGCCGGATTCGAAGCGGAAGCGCAAGAACACGGTCGTGCCGTAGAAGCTCGGCCGAATGTCCATCAGGCGTAAATGGCGGCTCGTGGCTTCGGCCATCCGTCGGATCTCGGCCTCGTGCTCACGCACCCAGGCCAGAAACTCCTGCGTCTCGAGGATGCCCTTGGTCCTGAAGACCGGTGCCCGCGTCATTCCGACATCCTCGACCAGCACGACGGCCCCACCGGAGGCACGGATCGCCGCGCAGCCGCGGTTCGCACTCGCCAGAAGCGCACCTTCGGTGGTGGCGAGCGGGACGAAGACCTCGTCACCGCGAATGAACTTGCCGCGCACGAGCAAGGGTCCGATCACACCGAGCGGCACCTGGGCCGCACCGATGAAGTTCTCGCAGTTCCGCGTCGCCGCCCGCGAGGAGTCCAGCGTGAACTCGCCGATGTGTTTCAGCGAGATCCCGAGCCGTTCCTCCATCGCTTTCCGTCGGACCTCGGCCTGCTCTTCAGGCGATAGGTCCTCGGGAAGCTCATGGAGTTGCAGCTCGCCGCGGACGATCGAGCGGATCAGTGTGCGCTTCTGATAATCCCGCGTGTTGACCGCCGACTTCATTGCGCCACCCTTTCCGAGAGTTGGGTCAGTTTCGCCAACCGCAGCTCGCGAATCGTCTTCGCTCCGACGCAAAACATGCAGATCTCCAGTTCTCTGACTGTCCGCCGGATCTTCTCCGCAACCCGCTCGGCCGACTCGGTCGCCGCCTTGAGGAAGGGCCACGCCATCCCCGTCAGATTGGCGCCCAGCGCCAGGGCCTTGGCCACGTCGATTCCGCTCCTCAGCCCGCCGCTGCCGATGATTGTCAATTCCTCGATCTCCCGCAACCGGCGGATCGAGTCCGGGGTTGGAATCCCCCAGTTCGCGAAAAGTTCCCCGATCTCCAGATCGCCCGCCCTGCGGGCCTCGATCCGCGCCCAACTCGTTCCGCCCAGGCCCGCGGTGTCGATCATCCGGATGCCCTGGGCGACCAGCTTTCTCGCCACTTCCTTCGAGATCCCGCATCCGATCTCCTTCACGATGACGGGCACTCCTAGCTCTGTGGCGACTTGACCCATTCTAGGCAATAAGTTGGCAAAGTTCCGCTGCCCCTCGGGCTGAATCGCCTCCTGCAAGGGGTTCAGGTGCAACACCAGCGCATCGGCCCGAATCATCTCGACCGCGCGACGACACTCGGCCACCCCGAAGCCGTAATTCAGCTGGACTGCCCCCAAATTTGCCAGAATCGGGATAGTCGGGGCTACAGGCCGGATGTCGAACGACTCGACCAGCGCCGGATCCTCGAACGCTTTACGCTGACTTCCGACCCCGACTGCGATGCCCTCGCGCTCGGCCGCCTCGGCCAGGTTGCGGTTGATCCGGGTCGCCTCGTCGGTCCCTCCGGTCATGCAGGAGATCAGCAACGGTGCGCGCAATCGTCGGCCCAAAAACTCCACCGAGGTATCGATCCGATCGCCGTCGATCTCCGGCATAGCCACGTGCTCGAACCGCCACCCATCCCAGTCGCCGATCGTGAATTGCATCTGCTCTTCGAGCGCGAGTCGGATATGCTCGGCCTTGCGATCACGGGCGACATCGAACGCTCCCTCGTCGGCGGTCATCTCTGGGCCTCCTCGTCCGGAACCGCGGCGACGATTTCCTCGATGAGGTCAGCCAGCCTTGCCGCCGCGAGACGAACGCGCGCGCGGAGCCGCCACAGCGCCGGAATCGTCGTCGGGCGTGCCACCGCGTGCCACAGCACCCGCCGCCGGTCGACGCTACCGGTTGCATCGCGCAGTCGATCGAAATCGAACGGCAGATCCTCATTCATCGTGTCGCTGACCGCGCGGAGGATCAACCAGGGGACGCGGTGAGCCTGTGCTGCGCGCGCCCATGCGGCAGACTCGAGATCGACGACCAGCGGATTGTGCTCCGCCAGCCTCCGGGCGAGTCGCGTCTTGGCCTCCCGGGTCGTCAAGATCACGTCGCTCGTCGCGATCGCCGCCTCGACCCCGCCCGACACGGTGACGGCGATCCGGCGCCAGTCGTCCGCGGGTGCGTCGAGCACTCCGGTCGTGGTTGCCACGCGCGTCGCGACGACGATGCTTCCCGGCGAGAGGGTCGGCGTCAGTCCCCCGGCGATCCCGATACCGACGATGCGTGACGGAGAGCAACGCACGAACAAGCGCTCGATCCCCGAAGCCGCACGGGCAGATCCCTCGCCGCAGACCGACAACACGAGCTCCCGTCCGGCGAGTCTCCCGGCTACGAGATCGGAGCCGACGGAGACGCGCCCGGCGAGCCGACGTACCAGCGGCTCGATCTCTTCGCGCATGGCAGCGATCACGGCGATGGGGCTCGGCGCGGGGTTCACGAGCGGCGACCGTTCGATCGCGGCGGCGGCGATCATGAGGCCTGACAGACGCGGAGATAACCCGCATCGCGAAACCACTCGACCGCGCGGCCGAGCGCAGCTTCGATCGGACTCTGGGGTAGCCCAAGTTCGTGGACCGCCTTGTCCGAACGGAAGAACATCGGTCGCCGTGAGAGTCGGACGGCGTCGAACGCCACGCGCGGCGGGCGGCCGGTGCAGTACGCCACCGCGGTTTGGGCGGCACCGACCGTCCAAGGTAGCCAGTGCGGCAGCCGAATGCGCGGCGCGGGTCGGCCGCTGAGCCTGGCCAACGCCGCGAAGATCTCGTCGAGCGTCATGTTGCGGTGGCCCAGGATGTAGCGTTCGCCAATGCGCCCGTGTTCGGCGGCCAGCAGATGCCCGCTCGCCACGTCCCGGACGTCGATCAAATTCAGACCGGTGCGGACGTAGGCCGGCATTCGCCCGTCGAGGAAATCGACGATCACCTGGCCCGTCGCGGTCGGTTTGATGTCGAGTTCGCCGATCGGCGTGGAAGGGTTGACGATCGTCACCGGCAGCCCACGCGCGACCCACTCGTCGGCGACGCGCTCGGCGAGGAACTTGCTCTTCTTGTAGGGACCGACCATCGCGCGGAGATCGACGGGAGTGGTTTCATCGGCCGGGATGCCGTTTGCGGTGTGACCAAGTGCGCCGACCGTGCTGGTGTAGACGACGCGCTCGACGCGGCACTCGTAAGCGGCGCGCAGGAGATTGCGGGTCCCGTCGACGTTGCTGGAGAACATTTCGGCTGGGTCGGGCACCCAGAGCCTGTAGTCCGCCGCACAGTGGAACACGACCTCCCGGCCTTGGACGGCTGACCGTACGGCGTCGAAGTCGCGGAGGTCACCGACGACACGCTCGACCTCCAGACCGGCCAGGGCGCTGTCGGGACTGGTGCTTCGCACGAGGCAGCGCACGCTGGCCCCACGGTCGAGGAGCGCACGGACGATGTGCGCACCCACGAAGCCCGTGCCACCCGTGACCAAAGCTCTCACGATCAGGACTCTCCCGTACCGGTCGACTCGGCGGTCAACCGAGAAAGTTCCAAGCGGCCAGTCGTGCCATGTCGCGCGGATTCCGGCGCGCAGCGACGACGGCCGAGGCCTCGAAGCCCGAGTGCATCGCGCAGTTCTGGCAGCGCTCGTCCTGCCGCGACTCCCAGAAATCCCAGTCGGTGCCGTTCCAGAACTCGTCCCAGGAAAACGTGTGAGTTTCCCCGATCAGGTAGCAGGGCCCCTTCCATCCACGCGGCGTGAAGGTGACGGTACTCCATGGAGAGCAGCGATAATCGCGCAGGCCTGCCGCGAATTCGAGAAA
>JANNRU010000281.1:0-2607 GCA_031401755.1 Acidobacteriota bacterium
CCCGGTCGGCGAGTGGCTGGAGGTCGACGATCAGAACGGGCTGACCTTGTCCTGGCACCGAGTCCACCAGGGGCACGTCTACCACATCTATCGGGCGACGAGACTTCCAGGCCAATCGCAGGTTTCATTTGATTGCCTCGCGGCGAGCGTGCCGGAGACTTGGTTCTCCCATACCGCGATCCCACTGCCTGGCACGCTTTGGTTCTATGCGATCAGCGCGGCCAACGCCTGCGGTGAAAGCGGCCCCGGCTCCGGCACCACAGGTCCCCGGACGGTCTCGTCCGCTTGCGCGCTGGGCACCGGCGACGCGGATGGCGACGGAATCGTAAACGTCCAGGACAATTGTCCCCTGGGCGCCGACCCGTCGCTGGCCGACCTGGATGCCGACTTCATTGGCGACGTTTGCGATCTGTGCCCGGCGGCCCCGGATCCCGACCAGGCGGACACCGATCAGGACGGCCTCGGCAACGCCTGTGACGCCTGTCCCGTCGGCAACGAGAGCGACGGCGACGGCGACGGCCGGTGTGATGCTGGCGACAATTGTCCAACGGTTTCGAACCCGGCCCAGGTCGACGCCGATCTCGATACCATCGGCGATGCCTGTGACGCTTGCCCCCTCGACGTGACGAACGACGGCGACGACGACGGCGTTTGCGAGGACGTCGACAACTGTCCCGGGCTGTCGAATGCCGATCAACTCGATGGAGAAGGCGATGGCGTCGGAGATCATTGCGACGATTGCGTGGACCACGACTGGGATGGGTACGGCACGCCCGGTTATCCGGAGACGGTCTGTCCGCTGGACAACTGTCCCTACGTTTACGGCGCGCAGACCGACACGGACGGCGACGCGATCGGCAACGTCTGCGACAGCTGCACCGACACCGACGCCGATGGCTTCGGGAACCCGGGCTTCGCGGCCAACACCTGCACGACCGACAACTGTCCCGGAGTGGCGAACGTCGATCAGGTGGACGCCGAGGGTGACGGCGTGGGCGACGTTTGCGACGATTGCGTCGACCACGACTGGGACGGCCACGGCACCCCGGGCTATCCGGGGACGACCTGCCCGCTGGACAACTGTCCCTACGTTTACGGTGCGCAAACCGACGGCGATGCGGACGGCACCGGCGATCTCTGCGATTCGTGCACCGACACCGACGCCGATGGTTTCGGGAACCCGGGCCATGCGGCGAGCACTTGCCCGGTCGACAATTGTCCTGTCATTCCGAACCCGGGACAGGCGGACCTCGATCTCGATGGGCTCGGCGATGCCTGCGATCCGTGTGCGTTCGGCGACGGTGACGGCGACAATTTATGCGGCGCGCTCGACAACTGCCCAACCCGGTTCAACCCGGGTCAGGCCGACGCGGACGGAAACGGCATGGGTGACGCGTGTCTATTCGTTCCCGTCGCTGGGAGCTACTGGATCTCGTCGACCGAGGTCACCAACGCCGAGTACGCCGCCTTTTTGAATGCCGTTGCCCGTGTCGACTCGAACGGACTCTACAATCCATCGATGGGCGCCGATCCGATCGGCGGCATCCTGCGATCGGGCGCCACGGGCAGCTTCGTGTATGCGCCCAAACCTTCGAGGGCCGACAAGCCGGTCAATTTTGTTTCGTGGGCCGATTCCGTGCGCTACGTGAACTGGGTCGCGAACCATCGCCCGTCAGGACCGCAGGGGGTGGGCACGTCCGAGACCGGCGGTTATGACCTGACCGCAACGGGCGGTGCCGCGACCGCGGTCCGAACCTTGGACGCTCAGTGGTTCTTACCGACCAAGACCGAATGGGATACCGCGGCATATGTCGACCCGAACGCCGGCGCCTCCTGGGTCTACGCCACGCGCAGCAACTCCGCACCCATCAAGGCTTTGGCCTCGAACACTGGCACTGTCACCAACCCGGGTGCCAACGTCGCGAACTACGATCGGGGTGCGATTTGGGCCGGACAGGCCGGAAACGTCACCAGCGTGGCGGGTGCGGGTCCCCTGAGCGTCAGCCCTTGGGGCACCTACGATCAATCCGGGAACGTCCGGGAATGGACGGAGACACCCGGCACATCGAACAAACGCCGCGTGCGCGGCGGTTCCTATCGCGACGGGAGCCAAGAGCTACTGGCGACCACCGATCGGTCGGAGTTCTATACCGTCGAGGACTCGCGAATCGGCTTCCGGATCGCCGCAGCAGGCGTGTGCTTTGATAGCGATGACGACGGTTTCGGGCCCGGAGGTCATCCGGCCTGCGCCGGCGGTTTGGTTCCGGATTGCGACGACGCGGACCCCGATCGTTTCCCGGGAAACCCCGAGATTTGTGACGGGGTCGACAACGATTGTTCAGGCGGGCTGCCCGCCGTGGAAGCAGACTCCGACACCGACGGTGTGATCGAGTGTGCGGACAATTGCCCCGGGGTCCCGAATCCCACCCAGGCCGATGGCGACGGCGACGGCATCGGCGATGACTGCGACACGCCGCCGGCAGGCGTCGCTCCGCCGGCGATCGACTAGTCGCGACGAATCAAACCTTGGCCGGCGAGCGTGTCAGCGCGGTGACCGCGAACAACGCGACGAACGACAGAGCCAGTGCGGCCGCGACCGGCGGAACC
>JANNRU010000282.1:0-11158 GCA_031401755.1 Acidobacteriota bacterium
GTGCGCTCGACCCTCGCGGCTTGAAGCATGTCGATCCGGTATCGTCCGCCCATGCGCCGAATGGTCACGTCGCGGACGTCCTCGTGACGCATTCGGCCGACGAGATCGTAGAGCAGCCCCTCGCGCAACGTACCGGCACAGGTCGTCATCGACTCGATGCCCAACGCCTTGAAGAGCCCCACCAGGATCGCTAGTCCGCCGGGCAGGACGCGTGCGCGCTCGTCCCGCAATCCGGGGAAGGCGAAGCGCTCGACGTTTCCGGCGGCCAGCAGCGCGCGTCGCAGGCGCTTCAGCGCCGGCAGGGTGATCGTACCGTCGGTCGAGCCCGACTGTTGCAACAACTCCGAGATCGCTCGAATCGTGCCCGAGGCGCCGACCGTCGCCGTCCAGCCCATCGAGCGCAGCCGCTTCTGAATCGCTCGTAACTCGAGGCGGGCGGCAATCTCGGCCTCGCGGAATCTCGAACGCGTGATCGCGCCGTCATCGAAGAAGCGGCGGGAGTGGCCGACACAGCCCATGTACAGGCTGTGCGCCTGCAAGACCTCGAGCTCCTCGCCGAGAATCACCTCGGTACTGCCGCCGCCGATATCCACAATCAGCCGCGGCTCTCCGGAGAAGTCGGAGTGTGCAACGCCGAGATAGATCAGTCGTGCTTCTTCCTGTCCCGAAACGATCTCGATCTCGTGCCCCAGCGACTCGCGCGCTCGCGCCAGGAACTCGCGCGAGTTCTTGGCCACTCGCAGTGCGTTGGTCCCGACTGCGCGGACACGCTCTGCTGGGATGTCCCGCAGCCGTTGTCCGATGCGCACAAGGCTTTCGAGCGCCGCGGACTGGGTCCGCTCGTCGAGCCGATTGTGGGCGTCGAGGCCACCCGCAAGGCAGACCGGGTCGCGCATGCGGTCGACGATTTGCAGTTCCTGATCGATCGCTCGGGCGATCAGCAGGTGAAAGCTGTTCGAGCCGAGGTCGACGGCAGCGAGTGTTAAACGATCGTTCGGTCGACTCATGGTTGACCCGAGCTTTTGATCGACCCAGCGGTCGGGGCCGCCTCGAGGAGCAGCCTTGCCAAACGCCGATGCTCGCGATCAATGAAACGTTCGATTGCCACGGGGGCCCGACGTCGTATCCGTCGGGCCCGCCGACGGCAGCCCTGGGCCAGGCGTCCGCAAACGAAGATCGACTCGCGCGGCAGCCTCGGCCCGGAACCGATCGCCATCTGCCGCAGTCGACGCTCGGCGACCACGGCGTCCTGATGCGCACCGAGTAGGTCTTGCAACTCCGTCAAGGTCAGGATCGCGCGGGAGGATCGGGCGAACAGCGGTTCGTGGAACTCCAACGCGTAACGCAGGGATTTGCAGCGGATCCGGAGCTTGTGCAGGCGCGCCGGGGTCGCGCGCTCTCTGGCCTTGCGTGCTTGTTCGACCACCCGGCGGAAGCTGTCGGCGATCAAGCCCGGCGCGGCGGCGAGCACGGTCGTACGGGTCGCCGCGCGGTGTTTGGAGGGGCCCTGCCGCAAGAGTCGCGTCAGACGTTGGACGAGATTCGTCCAACGGTTCGAGTTCAACGCACCGAGCATCCGTTTGCGCTCGAACTCCTGCCTTCCCCGCAACAGGGCCTCGATCGGAGTCAACGCCGCCCGCTCCTCGGCCCGCAAGGCCTCGCTCCAAGATGGAAGCGCGGCCAGCTGAACGTCGAGGTCGCGCACGGGACCGAGCCGGCTGGCGACCCACCCCAGCGCTCGATCGAGCCCAAACGCCCCCGGAACGAAGGGCTCGAACAACCTCAACGCGGCCCGCGCGCGACGAAGCGCGACACGCAAGGAATGGAGGCCTTCCGGGTCCTCGCCGAGTCGCGCGACCGGTTCGTTAGCGACGATCTTGACGCATTGCCGGCGCAGCACGGCGAACGCCGCCTCGCTGGCGCTCATTTCGGCGTGGACCGCGACGGGGCCGTCGCCGAACAAGGCCTGCCCGAATTCCAGTTCGGCCAGCGCATCCGGGAACGGCGAATCGCTGCGCTCAGGAGTCAGCACCCCGGCAGCAATCAGCCAGCATTCGAGGTCGGCAGTGCTGCGATCGATTCGCACGACGATGGGCGAGGTGGCCAGCGACCCGATCGGCGCGCCATCCATGGACTCGACGATCTCGCCAGCTTCTATGACGTCGCTGCCCTCGAGCGCACGGAACGGAGTTCGACGGAATCGGCGGGTCTGGCGACAGTTCAACGCGCGGGATCCGATCACGGTCCTGATCTGCTCTCCGAGCCGTCCGGGAAGGCTGTCGCTACTGAGGCTGCTTCGCAGTTCCGGAGTGCGCTCGATCGGCGAGAGCCGCGTCACGCCTGCTTTCCGACCGGCAAGCGGCTGCATCCGGAGTTCGGCGAGCGTTTCCTCCTCGTGCACGATCAGTGAGACTCCGGCGCGTTCGAGGTGGCGATCGTCGGTGTCGAAAGCGCTCTCGATACACGAAATCGGAAGTCCGCACTGCCAAGTCCAGCCCCGCGCGATCGCTCGCGACTCGAGTCCCGCGGACAGATCCCCGACTCGTGCCGGATCGATCGTGCGTAGGTCGGGCCCGCCCGAGCTGGGGGACGTGGGGGATCGCTTCACTCAAAGCCTCTTGGTCGGGTTGTGTTGGAGCCGCGACATTGTAACATCGCGAACTCCGAAAACGCGGCCTCGCAATCCAGCGACTCATACAAACACGACGGGGGCGATCGCTGCGGTAACATGAGGGCGGACCAAGGGGCCGTGCTGTTGTTTTTGCCGCGGAGGCGTCATGTTGCCGCGCCGATCCGATATTCCCGGCATCTCGGGATCGATACTGCTTGCATTATTCGTTGGGTTCTGGACTTACTGGAGCCTCGCGGAGTTTTACTACGAGGGCTGGGGCACGCCGTTGCCCCAGTCGCTGGCCTACCTGATTCCCGGCGCGGCAGCCGTCGGACTCGCTGCCGCCATGCAGTGCTTGCCGCGCGTGATGGGAGCGGCGGTCATTCTCCTCAGCGTTCTGTTCTACGGGTGGGCGATGTCGATGAACCTCCGACGGTGGGGGTTCTCCTGGGAGTTGGTGCTCAGTTGGACGGCGCTCGGTGGAGCCACCGCTCTGGCCGGCGTCCTGTTCTTTTTCGACGGCGTCGAGCAGGCGCGCTCACGCGCTTCGGGAAACGAATCCGAGGGGCCACCTTGGTGGCGGCGCCTGCGTCCGTACATCGTCTTCGGCACCCCCGCGGTCATCGCGGCGATCGTCTCTGCCGTCCACGGTCCCCGGCTGTTCGGCCGTCTCGATGACGGTGCGCGCGGCCTGCGCTTGATCGAGGAAAACGAGTTCCGTCTGATCTGGGCGCCGCAAGGACCGGGTTGGAATTGGCGTCAATCCTGGGGTGGCTACCCCGCCTGGGACGATCTGGCGTTCTACGGGGTACCGCCGATCGGACTGAAGTCCGCGCGAGAGCAAGGCGCGCGGCACGCCACGATGGACGACATGGCAGACACGGGGTTGTGCGGTTTTCTCGACGCCGACGGCGAGCGACTCGTGGACCCACCCAGCCACATCTGGCGCATGCCCACGGCCGACGAGGTCGTTCGGTCTTTGACCCGGCACGGCGTGTCGGCCGGATGTGTCTGGAGCGGCGGGGCCGGGCAGGCGTCCTGCCGGATCTCTCCGGACAAGGAGACACCGCTCTGGGCCCCGGACCAGCCACCGATCTACATGTGGACGGGGACGACGCGCGGCGACGAGGAGGCGTGGTTCGTGAATTATCTCGGATTCGTTTCGGCGCAGCCCAGGCAGTTCGGTAATCCGCGCCACGGCTACCGTTGCGTCAAGGAGCCCTAGGCGCCGATCGGCCAGGGTGAGGGCGTTCGCGCCATCAACCAAACGAACGCCAGGTTGGGGCTCACCGACCAGTGTCTCGTGATAGTCGCTCGAGTCGCGCAGGCTGAATCTCAGGCTAAACCCAGTTTGACCTTGAAGTAGGCGATGGTCGAGGCCAGCCCTTCGGCGAGCGGTACCTTGGGCGTCCAACCGAGCAGGGCCTTGGCTCTCGCGATATCCGGCTGTCGCACCTTCGGATCATCGACGGGCAACGGCTTGTAGACGATCCGCGAGCGCGAGCCGGTCATGGCGACGATGGTCTTGGCGATCTCCTCGATCGTCATCTCGTGCGGGTTGCCGAGGTTCACCGGTTCGTTGAGCGAGGATTCAGCGAGGCGCAGGATTCCGTGCACGAGATCCGAAACGTAGCAGAAGCTGCGCGTTTGCTGTCCATTGCCGAAGACCGTTACATCCTCGTTCTGCAACGCTTGGCACATGAACGCGGGAACCGCGCGGCCGTCATGGATGCGCATGCGCGGCCCGTAGGTATTGAAGATCCGGACGATCTTCGCGTCGATTCCGTGGAACCGGTGGTAAGCCATCGTCAGCGCCTCGGCGAAGCGCTTGGCCTCATCGTAGACGCCTCGCGGGCCGACCGGGTTGACGTTGCCCCAGTAACTCTCGTTCTGGGGATGTTCCAGCGGATCGCCGTAGACCTCCGAAGTCGAGGCGATCACGAACCGGGCGTTCTTGGCCTTGGCCAAGCCGAGCGCCTTGTGCGTCCCGAGGGCCCCGACCTTCAGGGTTTGGATTGGTAGTTCGAGGTAGTCGATCGGACTCGCCGGGCTGGCCCAGTGGAGCACCCAATCCACCGGACCGTCGATGTCAATGTAGTTCGTGACGTCGTGCTCGAGGAACAGGAAGTCTCGATTCGCCAGGTGGGCGATGTTGGCCATGTCCCCGGTCAACAGGTTGTCGATGCCGATGACCGAAGAGCCGCGGTCGAGAAGGGCCTCCGCCAAGTGCGAGCCGATGAACCCGGCTGCGCCGGTGATGACGACCCGAGGACCGTTGGACATTTGCGAGAACCTCCCGGTCTTACCACCGCCGAACGGTCGAAGACCGGGACCCGCGGCGCCCCGCGAAGGATAGCATGGGGTGGCGTACAATCGGCGGTCCCGCGACCGATCCGCAGCGGTAACGCAGGAGCTAGGGGACTCGATGGAAACGGACTGGGATAGCGGGCTCCAAGCGGCCGCCTCATTTCACACTGCCCCGCCGTGGGTCAAGCTCCTACGCGCGCCTCGTCGGCTCGCCCTCATCCGCTGGGCCGCGTGGAGCGGCAGGCGCGGCGGCGCGCCTGTGCGAGTCCGGGCGCGACTGTTCTGGGGCGACGAGATGCAGGTCATGCTGCCCGATCCGGTGTCGGCGATGCTGTACGGATACGGCCACTACGAACCCGAACTGACCGGATTCCTGCTGCGCTTCCTGAAGCCCGGCGCAGTGGCGATCGATGTCGGTGCCCACTGCGGCTACTACTCGCTCCTAATGTCACGGCTAGTCGGATCCGCGGGCACGGTCCACGCGTTCGAGCCGACCCCGCGCACCTTCGCGTTGCTCACCGAGAATCTCTGTTCGCGACCGAACGTTCGCCTGAACCAGGCTGCGGTCTGGCGGGAGAACACGACGCTTGATCTGAGCGACTTCGGGTCGGGCCTGGCGACCTTCAACACCGTGACTGGAGGACGACTCGAGGACGGCTCCGCAGCGGCCCAGCGTCCGACGACGTTCAGGGTTCCTGCAATCGCCTTGGATCGCTACCTCGAATCGTGCGGTGGCCGCGCGGACTTTTTCAAGATCGACGCCGAGAACGCCGAGGCCGAAGTGCTCGAAGGCCTGAGCGATACCCTCGCCGCGCGGCACGCCGTAATCTCGCTCGAGGTCGGCGATCTTGGCCTGGGCGGGGAGGGTCGGACGAAAAAGATCCTTGTCGATCTGCTCGACAAGGATTACGCCATCTTCGATCAGGATCGCACGGGACTGATCCCGCATCGTTTGCGTGACCATTACACCTACGGCAACGTCTTGCTGGTACCGTCCCGTCGAGCCGATGAGCTGTTTCGGGTTTTTCCGGGAAGAAGCGCTTGACCGCGATCTCTCTCGTTACCAATGCGTCTGTCGCCGACGACCTGAGGATCCGGAGCACGGTTCCGAGCTGGCTCCGTGTTTTCGGAGAGCGCTTGCGTGAGGTCGTGATCATCGTCGACCAATCCGCGCCCACCGGGCGGATTGCCAGGCTCCACGGAACCCTAGGTTCCAGCGCATCGCTGGCCGAGGCGATCGCCGACCTTGAAGCGGGGGACCGCCGCGTTCGTCACCAGTTCTTTCCGGGAGCCGAGCCGCCGCAGGCGACGGCACGGCGCTGGTTCCGTCGCGGCGTGCCGCTGCGCTGCCAGGCCGGAACGCCGATCCTCGCCTTCGCGCGGGCCTTCGATTCCGCCGCCGAAAACCTGGTGCTGCGGGCCGACTGCGACATGCTCTTCGTCGAAGCCGGGTGGCTCGATGCCGCGACGAAATTGCTCAGATCCGGCGCGGCCGATCTGGTTGAACCACCGCGACTCGGGCAACCCGAGCGCAGCAAGACGGTCGAGATCTCCACCCGGGCGTTGATGATCGATCGGCAAGCGTTCGACGCCCGGTGCCTGCCGCTGCCCGCACATCGGCTGGACGTGTTGCGCCGGCTGCACCGTCGACTCTCCGGCCGCCCGACGTGGGTCGCGCTCGAGCAGATGTTCCAAAGAGAGAAACAGCGCGGCCACTTGAGACATGTCGTGCTGGAGAATTCCCTCGGCTACTCGATGCACGTCGCTACTCGTGACGACGTCCGCGTCGAGGGGTTCGCGGAGATCGTCGCGCAGTTCGAGCACCGCGCGATGCCGGCCGCCCAGAACGGACGGTGGAACTTTCTGCCTGCGGCCTGGGTCGGGGCCAAGTCTTGACCGAGAGCCCCTCGAGTGAATTCGACAGGCCAGTCAGCCGGCGGACCGCCGCGATCTGGGGCGCTGCGCTCAAAAGTCTGACGCTCATTCTGTTGATCGCTCGCAACATCGCGCTGATTCCGCTCTACCTGCATTTCATCGGTACCGAGGAGTATGGCGCGTGGATCGCGACGGGATCGGTGCTGATCCAGATGACCTCGATCGATTTCGGACTTCTCGGCGTCCTCGGCCAGCGCGTCGCGGCGGCCTACGGCCAGAAGGACCGTCAGCGGCTGGAAACACTCGTTGGCAGTGGTGTGATCACCGGCATCGGGATCGCCGCCGTTCTCGCCGCGATCTCGGTTAGTGCGGCGCCGTTCGTTCCGCGGTTGGTGGGTCTCGATGGCCAGGCGGCGTGGAGGCTGTCGGTTTGCTTCGCGATCGTCGCGCTTGGAAACGCGCTGCAAGTCATTTCGTTCGGCCTCGGTGGAGTCCTCGAAAGCCTGCAACGCACGGTCGTGCCCGGCGTGCAGCAAATCGTGGGAGAGTTGCTGTCACTCGGCCTGACCGCGTGGCTGGTCGTCGAAGGGTGGGGGCTCTACGGGATCGCGATTGGAGGGCTCGCGCGCAGCGTCTGGAGCACCGGCGGGAACGCGGTCGGCTGCCACCTGCTGCTCCGGCGCAAGATGGGGCTACGGCCGAGATGGGACAGCGCAGTCGTTCGTGACTTGTGGCGGAGCTCGGTCTACGTCTTTTCTACACAGATCGCGGCCCGCGTGAAGACGAATCTCGATCCGTTCTTGGTCGGTGCAATGTTGGGGCCACATGCCGCCCTGACCTACGCCCTAACGACGCGTCCGCACGACACGATTCGGACCTTCGCTCTCGTCGCCGAGGGAGCGCTGACTCCGGGTCTTGCGCACCTGCACGGACAGGGAGACGAAGCCCGGTTTCGCCGTCTGATTCTCCTCCTCTATCGGGTTCAACTCGTCGCCGGTGCGATCGGTTTCGGCGCGGTCTTCGCGCTAAATCCCGCCTTCGTGAGATTGTGGATCGGTGAGCCGCTCTATGCCGGAACCTCGGTCAATCTCCTGGCCGCACTCGCTGGGGTCACGTTCCTCGTCACCGCGGTCTCCTATGACGCGACTTTCGCGCGGGGCAACTTTCCGCTGTTGAACCGGGTGGTCTGGATCGAGATGGCTCTGCGAGTTCCGTTGGTCCTGCTGTTTCTCTATTTCCTACGTCCGAATGGACTGTGGGTGGTTCCGGCGATGAGTATCGTTTCTCAACTGGCGGCCCAGACCTACCCGCTGACGCGCTCCGCAATGCGGGCGATGCGAGTCTCCCGGACCGAGGCGCGAACTCTCGGCGTGCGTATGGCGAGGCAAATCGTCCCGCTGGTCCTGCTCTCGACCCTTTTCGTCTTCGTTGCGCGCGGTGCGGCGAGCTGGCCAGAGCTAATAGTATTTGGCGCGGTCTATGTCGTCCTTGCCGCCGCGGTCGCCGCCATGGCCGATCGGGAGCTGCTGGACGGCCTTCGCGCCTGATCCGGCGGTTCGGCCTAGCTCCACTCGTAGCGGTAGATGACCTCCGGCACGTAATCGATCGTCGCCATCGGTTCCGCCGCCATTGGAAACTCCGGGCCCACCGGCACGCCTCGATCGCGGTAGTTCTCCGGACGCAATGGGTTCGGCTGGACGTAGTAATCGCGGCCCGCGGGTCGTTGATGCACGCGGAGCACGGTCGCGCCGCCCGGCGTCCGCACGCCGTCGACGTCGGTGGGAACGAAGGGCACACGGGCGCGCCGGGTCGCGTCGATGTGGTGGGCGTGACCGAACCAACTCTCGAGCCAGTCGCGCTCGAAGCGGGCCGGGTCGACAACTCCGGGCGCCGGCGGGACGAACGAGTAACCGGTGCGCACCCACTCCATGACCACACTCTCGGGGCTGACGCGGAATCGTGTGTAGCCGAGCACCGAATAGGCCGCACGGACCCAGGAGCGGTCACGTCCCTGGATCGCGAGATTGCCGTAGGAGCCGAGTAGACCGTCCTGCGAGTACCAGGGGTTGATCCAAGTCGGTCGGCCGCAGAGCAGAAAGTCGACATTTCCGAGCGCGCTGTGGCAAAACGCGTGATCGTGACCGTAGACGAAGAACCGGGCGCCGGTGCGGAGCATCAGGGACTGGATCCGAGCCTGTTCGACATCGGCGGCCGCCGCCTCGATCGCGCTCCCACGGCCGTAGGCGACGCCGCGCCCGGGTACGATGCGGCTGCCTCCGCCATCGATAGGGCCACCCCCGACTTGATGATGGCCGATGACGAACTTCCAGCGCGCAGTGGACTCGGCCAGCGTCTGTTCGAGAAAGCGAAACTGCGTCGGACCCAGTGTCCATTGACTCGGCGCGGTGGGAACCGCCGTCCCACCAGGCAACGTGTAGCGGAACAGGTCCAGCACCACGAAAAGCGCGTCGCCCCAGGTGAACGCGTAGAAGTTCTGCAGCTGCGACGCGACACCGTCGTTCCACGGCTGGCTTCCGGCGCCCCAATCAGGCGTCGAGTCGAATCCGGTCGCGCCCTCGCCACCCTCGGCGTAGGTGTCTCCCCGCGGGTTGGGCACGAAGGTGAGCCGGGCCGCGGTGGCCCACTTCTGGTGGTACTGGTCCGGGGCGAGTCCGGCCGAGGGAAACGGGGAATCCGCGCCGTCGCCGCGCTGGAAGAACCCGGCTTCCCGATCGTGATTGCCGAGGACCAGATAGACCGGCATCACACGGGTCAGGGGCGCGATCATGCGTCGGTAGCCTTCGTAGCTCCGCTCGGCGTCGGCGAGCGCTCGCGCGAAGACCGGGAAGGCCGAGTCGCCGAGATCGATACAGAAATCGAACGGGCCGTCGGCGAGAATCTGCTCGATGCATCGACGGCCGCTGTAGCCCCAAGGTGTTTCAAGGTCGAAATCGAGGCGCGGGTGACCCCAGTGCCCGTCGGCGATGACACAGAAGTCGAACGATTCGCCCGCCGGGCGTTGTGTCCGCAATTCGCCGCCGGGTGAAAGCGCGCGCCAGCGTCGGGGTTCCGCTCCGGAGCTCCATTCGACGCGGTAGTGATACTGCCGCCCCGGCCGAAGCCCGGTGAGGGCGAGTTCGACGGGTGCGGTCGGACGACTCGCAGTGATCGGATTCGACACGCGCAGCGAACGATCGAGCTCGGCCGGAGACTCCGCCCAACGCACGCGCGCATGGATTGGTGCTACGAGCATCGCGGAGGTGACGAACTGCACCAGCGCGCCGTCGCGCGTGACGCGGCCGACCATCTCCATCGCCCGCGCGGGGCTCGGGAGACCGGCCGCTTCGGCCTCCTCGACCGGCCCGTTCCAGTCCTGACGCAAAGGGCCCGCGCACGCGCCGAACGCGCCGGCCGCGGTGATGCCGGCGAGAAACTCGCGCCGCGTGAAACGCTTAGGCACGCTCGGAACTCTCGCTCGCGCGCGGACGATCGTCGGACAGGGTCACGGCGCGAGTTCAACGATGCCGGCAGCCAGCACCCGTGGCGGGAAGCCGCGCCGCAGGAGCAGTGCGCCGGCGGTTCCGCAAAGCTCGATCCGATCGTCGATGACGCGCAGGATCGCCCCTTCGCGGAGCGCGAGCACCGGGAGATCGTTCAACTCGTGATATTCGCGCAGCCGATCCTCGCGAGTCTCGCCGCCGTAAGGCACGAGCGCACCGTCGATCACGTAATGGGCCGGGCCGGGGACGAAGTGTGGATTGATCTGGAACGGAACGAGACCCAGCGCCTGCCGACTCGGTGGCCAGGCGATTGGCATGTCGTTCGTCGTCGAGATCGTCGGGCAGGCCACGTTGGCTCCCGCGCTGATCCCGACGTAGGCGACCCCCGAGCGCACGCGTTCGCGGATCGGATCGATCAACTCGCGGCGATACAGCTCGTCCAACAACCGGAAGGTGTTGCCCCCCCAAACGAAAATCGCCGCCGCATCGCGGATCGCGGATCTGGGCTCCGAAAACTCGTGAATCCCGACGAGTCGTCCGCCGGCGTCCAATCCGCGCTCGGACATTCGGCGGAGCGCGGCTTCCGGATCGGCCACGGCATAGGGCACGAACAGCACTTCATCGATGCCGCGGAGGAACTCGTCGACAGCGACCGTCCACGCGTCGATCCGCGCAGGAGTCGTCAGGCCTCCACTTCCGAGCAGCAACCGCACGCGCGAACTCTACTACGCGGCGCGCCCTATCAGTTTCCCGGTCCGCTGCAGCTCCCGGACTCGGCGTGGGGGATCGAACGGAGATATTCATAGATCGCCCGCAGGTCGGAATCGGTCATGTTGCGGAATACGGGCCAGGGCATCACGCGCAG
>JANNRU010000283.1:0-3588 GCA_031401755.1 Acidobacteriota bacterium
GGCAAGTCGATCCTCAACAGCACTTCGACCGTTCATATCGGTGAACTGGCGCTCTCCTACGGCGGCGGGGGGCACGAAAACGCCGGAACATGCCAGGTCCAGAACGACGACGCTGATCGCGTGCTGGCCGAGTTGATCGAACGGGTCCGTCAGCCGATTCCGGCCTGAGCCTCGATCCCAGGCCCCGAACGGTCGCTTTTCCGCTAAAGATGCCCGGCGGAGTCTTCATCGGCAGGCCTTCCTGTTCAAAGAGATACGACGAGCCCCGGCACCGCTGCGCAGCGTTCGCCTGACGTCCGGAACGGATCTCTCGACGGAAACTGCCGCGGATCGTAGTGTTACGGCTACCGATCCGCCTCGTCCTTCGGCGAGCCGGCGCGGGCCCGTGGACGGGTGTCGAAAGGACGGAGACGATGGAAGGGCTGGTCGCGGTTCCGGTCTACAACGAAGCCGAGAACCTCCGGCGTGTCATCACGGCGTTGCTCGGCCGGGTCCCCGTCGATCACCTCCTGTTCATCGACGACGGCTCGGCCGATGGTTCCCACCGGCTGCTCGAAGAAGCCGGGGTTCCCTACCTGCGACACCCGATCAATCTCGGCTACGAAGAGAGCCTGAGGACCGGAATGCGCCACGCGCTCCTTCGAGGATTCCCCTACATCGTGTTCTTCGACAGCGACGGCCAGCACCGCGTCGAAGATCTCGAACGCATCCTGGCCAGCTATGAGGCCGACCCGTGCGATTTGATCGTCGGCAGTCGCTATCGCGAGACCGACAATATTCCGTTCACGCTCAGGTCGGTCACAACGCGGAGTCTCTCAAAACTGACCACGTTGCTCGCCGGCGTCGAGATCACCGATGTGACGATCGGCTTGAAGCTGATCTCGCGCCGTTTCATCCCGGTGGCGTTGAAGATTCCGACCGAGGACATGCACGCCGAGATGGTGGTCGGCCTGGCCCGCTGTGGTGCCCGCATACGAGAACTAAAGATTACCGTGATGCCGCGCGAAGCCGGTCAATCGATGTACCACTTGTACAAGGGCCTGCTCTATCCGGCCAAGACCTTCCTGTGCCTGCTATCCGAGTTGATCTTCATTCGCGGCCTGCGCTCCGAGGTCGGCTCGGGCGGTGAGGGAGAGAACCGATGAACCCGCAGAGTTCGTTGGCCATCAGCGTGGTCCTGGGACTCGTCGTCATCTGGCTGCTCAGGAATTTCGTTCAGCGACGGATCAGCTCCGGGCAGACGCTGTTCTGGCTCGCCCCGCTGCTCGGCGCGCAGCTCCTGGTCCTGTTTCCGCAAATGATCGATCGCTTGTCAGCCGTCTGGGGCAATCTCGTTCCAGTCTCGTGGATCACGTTCGTCGCCATCATCTTCTTGATTTTCTATCTGCTCTATTTGACGGTTCGCATCAACCGCTATGCGAAAGTCGTCGAGTTGGCGCGTAACGTGGCCTATCTGGAACAGCGACTTCGGGCGACCGAGGCTCGTTGCCGCGAATTATCGGAGAGGTTGGCCCGCCCCGAATGATCTGTCTGACCTTCGATGTCGAGGAGCGATTTCACTCGCACCTCAGCGCCACCGACGCTCACCGGGCGTGGGAGGCTGGCGACAGGTTGACCCGAATCATCGACCTGCTGGTGGAACGAGGCCAGCGGGCGACATTTTTCATCGTCGGCGAATTGGCCGAGCACTACCCGCAATTGGTGCGACGAATCGCGGAATGCGGCTTCGAAGTCGGCTCTCACACTCACACGCACCTGCGGCTGGACCGGTCCGACCGCGCCGCCTACCAGCGCGATATCGCTCGATCCAAAGCCGTGCTCGAGGATCTGACCGGAACACCGATCCTCGGCTTCCGCGCACCCAGCTGGTCGGCCCGTTTGTCGGATGACTGGCTTTGGGAGGATCTTCGAGCGCTCGGCTTCGTTTATGACTCCTCGCTGTTCCCGTTTCCAAATCACCTTTATGGGTCGCTGAACAATCCAGTTCGTCCGTTCCGTCTCAGCTCGGGATTGATCGAGATCCCGCCCTCTGTGAGCACGCTGGGGCCCCTGCGCATCCCCTACGGTGGCGGCTTCTACTTCCGCCTCTACCCACAGTGGCTCACGCTGCGCCTCATCGAGCGCGACCAACGCTGCGGTCGAACGCCGATCGTCTACTTTCACCCGTGGGAATTCGATCCGCAGGCGACGAGCATGGAGAACAGCAGGCTAAATCGCTTCATCGCCAACCACAACACTCGCGGCACTTGGGACGCGTTCGTCGACCTGCTCGCGCGCCACCGAACGACCACAATGGCCGAGGTGCTGCGGGCTCTTTGACGTCCGCGCTTCGACTATCCGGCCGCGGGGAGTCCGGGGTCGGCCACGGATTCAACCGGAAGCTCCGGTCCTCCCAACTCGTCATTAGCGCGACTGCAAAAGAGACACTCGAACCGATCGATCGCAGACGCTGTTTCGACCAGCACCGCCGCAGTGGCATCGAGCAATTCTACGCGGCTGCCGTCCGCACGATTCACGTTAGTGATTCAGCGCCGACGAACATCGGTAAGGGGAATCGGCAGTTGGACCAAAGTGTACTTCTCGTCCTCCCAGAGAACGGAGGGCCATGGGGAATTCTCGAGAAAGAAATCCCGGCGGTCGCCCAGCATTCGGTAGACCTCGGAGCTGTAGGGCTTCGCGAAGACCCGCTGCTGACGCCGCGCGCGAGAAAATAGCTCTTTCTGGACTAGAAAGTGGGTTGCGCCGTATCGCTCGTGAAGCTCGTTCAGCAGCGCCGGGTCGGCAGCAAAATGCGCGGCGAGAGCGGCCCGCGTTCGCGTTCGCATCTCGTCGTAGTAATCGACGAACCAGGGATGCGCGAGCTTGTAGGGGACCAGCACGGAACGTTTGCCTTGGATCATCACGTCGTCTAAACGATGGGGCGAGCCGGCAATCAACACGCCTTCTGGCAGCTCTTGGCGAATAAAGCGACAGACCCGCTCCAGCTCCAATTTGTCGGTCCAACCTTTCGTGTGGTCGAAGCCAACGCCGTAGGACACGCCTCCCACTGTCACGAGCGACACGGCTAGCGCACGGCGTGCAGCCGTCGATCGCAAACAATCAAAGACGAGATCCCAGTTGCGAGCATTCCACAACGCAAGCACCACGGCTAACGAGTAACGCGTGTAGCGATTCGGAATGTAGAGCTGCATGAACAACAGATCGGCCAGCACGTAACCGATCACCGAGGCCACGGCCATCGAGACCCAGCTTCGCTCCCAGCCCAGCCCCCGGAAACCGAGAACGACCAGGAAGAACAGCGCGCTGAGCCAAACGAACGGATTCCGCAAGTGGTCGAGCACGGCCTCACCGACGAACGGGATCGGGATGTAGTTCGACGGATAGCCACCGTTGGCAACCTCGGGCATGGCGCGAAGCTCTGCCCCCGTCCGCATCGGGCCGAGGCCCTCCGGTGGCGACACATATTTGAGAGAGAGTAGCGCGACCGCCAGGAGACTCCCGATCGCCAAGTCGCGGAACAGACGAGTGGCGCGGGCCCGATCGCGAAACAGCTCTTGAAGCCAATCGATGCCGGCGGTCATCCCGATC
>JANNRU010000284.1:0-3197 GCA_031401755.1 Acidobacteriota bacterium
GATAGGAAAGAGCCTCGGCCCCTATCGAATCGTCGCCGCCCTGGGCCGGGGCGGGATGGGCGAGGTCTGGATCGCCGAGGACCCGCGCCTGAATCGCCAGGTCGCGCTGAAGACACTCCCGCCGGAAGTCGCCGGCGACCCCGACCGCCGCGCTCAACCACCCGAACATCGTCACGATCCACTCCGTCGAAGAATCGGACGGGGTCGTGTTCATCACGATGGAGCGGATCGACGGCCAGCCGCTGACCGAGCGCATCCCGCCCGGCGGCTTCGCGCTCGGCGCGTTTTTCGACCTGGCGATCCCGCTCGCCGCGGCGCTCGCGGCCGCGCATCAAAAGGGCATCACGCACCGCGACGTCAAGCCGGACAACGTGATGGTCACGCACGACGGGCACGTCAAGGTGCTCGACTTCGGTCTGGCCAAGCTCGCCGCGTCGTCTGTGGGCGGCGACGCGCTCACCGCGACGCGGACCGCGGTGACCGCCGAAGGCAAGATCCTCGGCACCGTAGCCTACATGTCCCCCGAGCAGGCCGAGGGCAAAGCGATCGATGCGCGCTCGGACGTCTTTTCGCTGGGCGTCGTGTTGTACCAGATGGCCACGGGCCAAACGCCGTTTCGCGGCGACACGCCGATCTCGACGATCACGTCGATCCTGCGCGACACGCCGCGACCGATCGGGGAGATGAAGCCCGCCTTGCCGCATCAACTCGGCCGGATCGTCACCCGCTGCTTGAGCAAAAACCCCGAGGAGCGTTACCCGACCGCGGAGGCGCTGCGCGACGATCTGATTCGATTGCGCGACGCGGGGCCGACGCGGGGCGCAAACCGACGGCTCGTCGTGGGGGCGGTGCTCGGTGGAGTCGCGCTGGTCCTGGGCTTCGTGGGGATGTCTTGGCTCCGGCAAGGCCCAGCAGTCGAAGCCTCGATCGCGGTCTTGCCGTTCACGACGGTCGGGTCGGACGAAGAAAGCCTGGCCTTCAGTAGTGGAATCCACAACGACCTGCTGATCCGCCTGTCCAAGATCGGCGCGTTGAAGGTCATCTCGCGCACCTCGGTCATGGAGTACCGCGACACGACGAAGAACCTGCGCCAGATCGCCGACGAGCTCGGCGTGGCCACGATCCTCGAAGGTAGCGTCCAGCGCGCGGGCGACCGCGTGCGCCTCAACGCCCAGCTCGTCGACGCCCACAACGAAAAAAGCCTGTGGGCCGAGACCTACAACCGACAACTGAACGCCGGGAACATCTTCGAAATCCAGGAGACCGTCGCCGAGCAGATCGCCGCGGCGCTGCACGCCCGGCTGACGCCGGAAGAAAAGCAGCAGATTGCGACCCGGCCGACCGAGAACCTCGAGGCCTACCAGGCTTACTTGCGCGGGCTCGACTACGCCGAGCGCAGCGAGTTGGAGTCGGACACGCGTGCCGCGGTGAAACTGTTCGAGCAGGCGGTGGCGCTCGATCCCGAGTTCGCCGAGGCCTACGCCGCGCTGGGCCAGGAGCAGGCCTCAATCTACTGGATGTACTTCGATCACACGCCCGAACGCCTCGAGCTTTCGCGGAACGCGATCGAGACCGCCGAGCGCCTGGCTCCGGGACTGCCTGAGGCTCGCGCGGCGCGCGGCTTTTATTACTACTGGGGCGAGCTGGACTACGAGCACGCGCTCGAAGAGTTCGCGACGGCCCTCGCCGCCCGACCGAACGACACGTCGATCCTGAGCGGCATCGGATTCGTCAAGCGGCGGCAGGGAAAGATGAAAGAAGCGCTGGCGATGTTCCGCCGCTCGGCCGAGCTGAACCCGCGCGACCTGGTCAGCGCCGAGGCCGTCGGCTTGACCTTGGTGCTCGAACGCGAGTACGACGAGGCGGAACGCCTGTACACGGAGTTTCTTGCACTCAATCCGACGAACAGCAATTACTCGGCAATGCTGGCCCAGATCGCGCTCTTGTCCCGCGGGGATACCGCGCGGGCGTGCGAGATCGTGGCCCAGGTGAGCGCCCTCGAGCACGATGCCTCCGACGCCCTGACGAGGCTTTTCTTTGAACCTGTGATCATGAATTGTGATCTGGCCGCGGCCGGGAGGCGCCTCGATGCGCTGCCGGCTGCTTTCCCGGTCGACGATCAGTACGAGTTCCTGCCCCGCGAGCTGATCCGGGCCCGGCTGCACGTGCTCGAGGGGAATCGCGAGGCCGCGCGGAAGAGCTTTGCGGCGGCTGCGGGGGTGCTTGAAGCGCAGGCACGGGAGCGACCGGATGACGCGCGGATTCCGAGTGCGCTCGGGATTGCCTATGCGGGGATGGGTCGGAAGGAAGATGCGATTCGGGAGGGGCTGCACGGGGTGGAGTTGTTGCCGTACGAGAAGGATGCGCTGCGGGGCGCGCAGCGAGTGCGGGATTTGGCGGAGATTTATGCGGGGGTGGGGGAGAGGGGGTTGGCGGTGGAGCGGATGGAGTTTTTGTTGGCGAGGCCGACGTTGTTGTCGAGGGAGTATTTGAGGGTGGAGCCAAGTTGGGAGCGGGTATTGGGGTTGGCGGGAAAGTGACGGAAAACGCGGCGCCGCAGACCCAACCGTGTGCTTCGACGACGCCAAGCTCTCCGGCACCACTACGACCAGGCTGAACGAACAAGTCCGGCGGAACCGGAGGCGCTTCTCGGCCGACTTCTTGTTCGAGTATTCGGCTCAAGTGGTTGCGGCTTTGATATCGCAAAATGCGATGTCAAAGCCGCCGGGCCGAGGCGGCCGTCGACACCTGCCCCTCGCGTTCACCGAGCAGGGTGTAGCCATGCTCTCGTCCGTGCTCAACAGTGAGCGCGCCGTGGTAGAGTCCGGCTCTGGGAAGAGCGAACCTCGTTCGCTTTCCTTGATCGAGGACGAACCAACCAGGAAGCAGACAGAGGCCGATGCCCGACCAGCGGATAAAGCGCGCCAGCACGAAGGCGAAGCAACCCCGTCGAACGGGTGGCGGGCGGACGACCATCGCTCGGACGCCTGCGATGAATTTCGCGTCTCTCGTGCTCGCGATCGCAGAAGTTCACGAACGCCTCATAGCAGAGGCGACAAAGGCCGTGAACGTCGGCCTGACTCTTCGAAACTGGCTCATCGGCTGCTACATCCTGGAGTACGAACTCGGAGGGAGCGATCGAGCCACCTATGGGAAGCGCCTGCTCGAAAGTCTGAGCGCTCGATTGCAGGCCCGGG